>DATAVM010000130.1:0-2720 GCA_036267775.1 Gemmatimonadales bacterium | reverse complement strand
GGTTGGACGCTTGGCGTGATGGCAACTGCCGCTGGTGGCGTCGCATACTCGCGGCCGGGTGCGGGGATCACCACGGCCGACCGGTACGATGCGCAGCCCTATGCGCGTCCGGAACTCGAAGCGACGGCGCGGCGCCCGTTGGGCATGCGGCTGAGTGTCGCGGTGCGCGGCTACGCTGCCGGCGTGTTCAGTGGCGACGCGATCCTCGCGCAACGCCGAATCTATGCCGCCGGCGCCGACCCGTATCAGGAGATGTCCGATCCGTTCATCCGCTCAGTGGGTGCGCCACTGGCGGGGAGCGCCTGCTGGTGTCGCTGGCAGACACCTGGCGGCGGCGATCTGCGCGGCTTTGATCAGACGGTGTCGAGCGACCGACTTGCGACAATGAGCGTCGAGCTCGAGGGCGCAGTCTACCAGCGGAAGACGTCGGCGCTGCTGAGTCGCGCAGCGGTCGCACTCTTTGCCGATGGCGGCGCCCTGGGCGACACACGCTGGATTGCCGGCTCCAGCTACGATGCGGTGCTCGCTGAATGGCCCGACCGCTGGCTCGGCGACGCCGGTGTGGGCGTGCGGTTCAATAACCGCATCGGTCAGACGAGCTGGCAGACGCGCATCGACTTCCCGTTGTTCGTCAGCGACGCTGCGTACGCCATTGCCCAGACGCACCAGCGCTTTGCGTTTGAGCGCGTCGTCTTTTCCGTCTCGCCGGTGATCCGGTGAACGATCTTCCCGGCGATCGTCGGCAATTTTTCAGGAACGCCTTTGGGCAGGCGATCGGCCGGGTGGCGCGCGCGACCGAAGAGCGGATCATACAGCGCCACTATGTGCGACCGCCGGGGGCCATGCCGGAGATCGCCTTTCTCGCGGCCTGCACGCGCTGTGGGCAGTGCGCACCCGTCTGTCCACCGCACGCCATCACCTATGTGACCAGTGCCGGAGGCCTTGCCGCAGGTACACCGCAGCTCGATCCCGCGCGCGTCCCGTGCATCGCCTGCGCCGACATGCCCTGTGCGGCGGCCTGTCCAACGGAAGCGCTGGTGGTCCCCGAGCACGGGTGGCAGGGCACGCGCCTGGGTCACGTCACCTTCCATCCCGAGCGCTGCATTACCTTCGAGGGCGACGCCTGCACAATCTGTTCGGCGGCGTGCCCGGTGGGTCCGACGGCGCTGGCGGTGGATGCCGACGGCCATCCGGTGCTCAAGGCGGAAGGGTGTGTCGCGTGCGGCGTGTGCGTGCGCGAATGTCCCACCACGCCGTCGTCGTTCACGTTTACTCCATTGGAGCGCTGATGGCCGCTGTTCCGCGCCGCATCGACAAGCCCTGGGGTTACGAGCTCATCTGGGCGCACACCGACCGTTATGTGGGCAAGATTCTGCATGTGAAGGCGGGCAATCTGCTGTCGATGCAATACCATCACGCCAAGGACGAGACGATGCACGTGCTCTCGGGCGAGCTCATTCTCCGCACCTGGCCCGCGGCCGACGCGGCACCGGTGGAGCGTGCCTTTCGCGCCGGTGAGTCTGTCCATATTCCGGCGCCGACAATTCATCAGATCGAAGCGGTGGTGGACAGTGATGTTCTGGAAGCCTCGACGCCTGAACTCGACGACCTTGTCCGCCTCACCGACCGTTACGGGAGAAAGTGACCATGCAGGTAATCATCCCCCTCGCGGGCAAAGGAACCCGGCTTCGGCCGCACACGCATCTCACGCCCAAGCCGATGCTCAAGGTGGCTGGGCGGCCGGTGATGGACTGGGTGATGGATCGACTTCAGGGTCTCGACATTGAAGAGCTGATCTTCATCACCGGGCATCTCAAGGAGCAGGTCGAGCAGTATGCCCGGAGCCGCTATCCGATTCCGTCGCGATTCATCGAACAGAAGGTCCAGGACGGCACTGCGGGCGCGGTCAATCTCGCGCGGCCGTACGTGCATGGGCCCGTGATGATCATCTTTGTCGACACGGTCTTCGAGGCGGATCTGACGATTGTCAATCGCACCGACGCCGACGGGATCATCTGGGCCAAGGAAGTCGAGGACTATCAGCGCTTTGGCGTGGTGGTCACCGACTCGCAAGGCTATATGACGAAGATTGTCGAGAAGCCGTCGACGCCGATCTCCAAGCTCGCGAATATCGGCCTGTATTACGTGCGCGATGTCGAAGCACTCTTTGCCGGGATCGATCACGTGCTCGCGTCGCCGGCCAACAAGGGCGAGTACTATCTCACCGATGCGTTTCAGCACATGATCGACCATCACCGCAAGATCCTCACGGCGGAAGTGGGCGGCTGGTACGATTGCGGTCAGCTCGAAACCACGCTCGAGACCAACGGCATTCTGCTGCAGCATGGTGCGGCCCGCCATCCCGCGGTCGGCCCGGATGTGCGGCTGGTACCCCCCGTGTTGATCGAAGATGGCTGCACGCTGGAGCGGTGCACGATCGGGCCCAACGTGTCGCTGGAGCGGGGCTGCACCGTCCGCGACGCCGCAATTTCACAGGCGATCATCGGGGCCAACTGCGTGATCGAGCGGTCGACGCTCACCCACGCGATGCTCGGCGACGGAGTGCGCGTCACCGACTTCACCGGCTCCGGCACCCTGGGATCGCACGCCGAAGTGATGGGGCGAGCGTGAGCGCGCTGGACGGACTTCTCGCATCGTATCTTGACCTGACGCGCCAGTTCGATCCGCTGCGCTACCCGGTGGCAGCACCGCCGAGATCG
>DATAVM010000129.1:0-2677 GCA_036267775.1 Gemmatimonadales bacterium | reverse complement strand
ACGTTGCTGGCGCGATCCGAGATGATCATCATGTTGCCGCTGGGGTATGCCTGCAGATGGCCGTACTGCGCCACGAGCGGGCGCAGGATGGGCACGAGCTGTGCGGCGCTGACGTTCTTCATCGAGATGATCTGCGTCACGATCTCGTCCGAGGTCGCGCTCACGCTGTCCGGCAGGTCGTCGGCGGGGAGCGAGCGCACATCGGTGTTGGGCACGATCTTGATGACCTTGCCGGCCGGAACGGCCACATAGCCATACACCTGCAGCACCGACAGGAACGCTTGGTAGAAGGCCTGCGGCGTCATCGGGGTCGCCGACAGCATCGTGACCTTCGCATTGACGCGCGGATCGATGATGAAGTTCTTGCCCGTGACCTCGCTCACCGCCTGGATGATCTGGCCGAGGTCGGCATCCTTGTAATTCGGGGTGATCGTCGCCCCTTCCTGGGTTCGGGTCTCCTGCGGAGCCTGAGGAGCCGCAGGCAGCGCGAGCGTCGTGAGCAGCCCAAACAGCACGAGCGCCGCGAGGGAGCCAGGTCTGTTCGTGTGGGTTGAGTTCGGCATCATGAGTACTCGCAGGTTGATCGCGTTCGACAGCCGCCAACCCTATTGGTTTTGCGTCTCGTTCGGAATGGTCGGAGTCGGGCCCGGCGGCGACGGCGCTCCCGGGGGCGGCCCGCCGGAGGCATTCGGCTCGCCGAGGTCCTTCAGAGCCTGGCCCGTGACCTGGGCAATGTTCAAGGTAATGTCCTGCTTCTCCCCACCACGCTCGATGGTCACGACCACGTGATCCGACGATTGAATGGTGTTGAACACTTCCTGGCTATGCTGAGGGTCATCGAGCGGCGTGCCGTTGATGGCCGTCACTAAATCGCCCGGCTTCAGCCCCAATCGATTGAATATCATTCGATTCCGGCCGGGATAGGCGCGAAACCCCCTGAGCTTTCCCGCCGCCGCGTCGTAGGAGGGCACGGTGCGCATGACCTGGTCGAGGATCCCGGGGTCCTGTTGCACCATCCGGCGCACATTCTCGACCGCCGCGACCGTGCGCTGGCTGGCGCCGCGCCGCGGAGCGGCGACCCCGGAGCTCACGAACTGCTTGGGCAACTGCAAGGTCTCGAGCACCCCGCCGCGGTCGAGGATGACGTGATCCAGATACACCGAATGCAGCGAGGCGCCGCTCACGTTGTCGCCAACCGAATACACCTTGGACGGTCCGCCATCGCTGATGATCGCGATGCCGTGCTTGGGGTCCTGGGTCGCGATCGTACCTGCGAGCTGGAGATTGGCGGTCGACTGAGGGGCGTTGGCGGGATCCTGGGAAGCCGCCTCCGGAGGCGCCACGCCGAAAATGTGGGCGGCCATCACGTTCTGCGCGTCGAGCTGGCTCTGCGGAATTTGCGGTGCGGCGCGAGCCGCGACCGGCTGGGGCGATTTCACCGGGGTCGAGCCGAGCAGGGCGAGCGCAATGCGGGCAAGCTCCACGGCGATCAGCGCCGCGAGAGCGAAGGCGATCAGTCTGGGGCCGTTGCCCTGCAGACGGGACAGCCATTCAGGCGAACGTGCATCCAGCATTTTCAGGTCTTGAATGGTTACCGCGATTCTCAATCATACGGGCTACCCGCTTGGCCACTCAAGCGTTTGTTTTTACTTGTTAAAGTCAAGTGACAGCGAATGGCGACAGGCATACTGCTCCCAAGGTCACCGACCGATGTCCTTGTAAACGGTCCGATCGCGCCCTATAAACTGAAGACTCATGAGTGATATCGAGCGAGGGCGGGAAGGCACGGGTCTGGTCGTCGAGGAAGCGGCGCCAAAGCTCAAGCGGCCGCCGCTCTTTCAGGTCGTGTTGATCAATGACGACTACACCCCCATGCACTTCGTGGTCGAGATCCTGCAGCGGTTCTTCGCGATGGACCGCACCAAAGCCACCCGCGTTATGCTGGAGGTGCACACCAAGGGCAAGGGCGTGTGCGGAGTGTTCACTTATGAGATCGCGGAAACCAAGGTCGCTCAGGTGATCGCGTACGCGCGACAGCATCAGCATCCGCTGATGGCAACGCTAGAAGAGGCGTAATGTGCTAAGTCAAGAATTGGAATTTTGTCTCAATGATGCATTTGCCGGCGCGCGCGAGGCGCGCCATGAATTCATGACCGTCGAGCATCTGCTGCTCGCGATCGTGGATACGCCCAAGGTCCGGGAAATCTTGAAGTCTTGCGGTGCCGATACCGCCAAGCTCAAGACCGAACTGAAGCAATTCATCGATCAAACCACGCCGCGCCTGCCTGCGGGCGAGGACCGGGACGTGCAACCGACGTTGGGGTTTCAACGGGTCCTGCAACGCGCCGTGTTTCATGTGCAGTCGAGCGGCAAGAAAGAAGTCACCGTGGCCAATGTGCTGGTGGCGATCTTCAGCGAAAAGCAATCCCATGCCGCCTACTTGCTCAGCATGCAGGACGTGTCGCGCCTCGACGTGGTCAATTTCATTGCTCACGGCCTGTCCAAGGCTGGGGGCGAGGAACGCAGTGAACGGGACGATGGCGCGGCTTCGCCCGACGCCGAGCGCGAAGGGGATGGCAGCGGCAATGCCCTGGAGAAATATGCCACGAACCTGAACGAATCGGCGCGCAAGGGGAAGATCGATCCTCTGATCGGACGTAAGCTCGAGGTGGAGCGC
>DATAVM010000128.1:0-9862 GCA_036267775.1 Gemmatimonadales bacterium | reverse complement strand
ATACGTGAGCTTGATGCGCTCGCCGCGATCGAGCCGCGGATCGCAGCTGGTGTGATCGATCGCGTCGGAGAGCGTGGTCTGGATATCGTCGGCACAACGGATCGTGTCGGTCACCCAGTGCACGGCCTGCATCGCGCCGGTCCAGGCCCCCGACGCCGCACGAATCAGGCTGAAGCGCTGATCGCCATTGGGGCGGAAGTCCACATGCGTGGGGGCGTTGGTCCCCGGATCGTGCCGCACGGAAAAGACGAGCCCCGCCTTGAAGAGACGCGGATCAAACCGCAGCGTCCTGGCAATCGATGCGAGATCGAGACCGGTGACTCCTTCGCGCCGGAGGAGCTCGCCCACGGTTTCGCCCTGCTGGAGGGTGTCGCGGACCAGGCGGAAGGAGCTCGACACCAGAATTGGCGCGGACGTCGGCACGTCCGAAAGACGCGTCCACGGCCACTGGCCCCGCGCCATGAACAGCGCGGCGGTGGCCAGAATGCCAACGGCAAGCAGAAAGCGAAAGGCGCGTTGAGCCATCAGTCCATTTGCCGCCTGATGAAGGTGGGAATTTCCATATCGGACACATCGGGCGTGACGGGCCGTGCCGATGGCGCCGGGCGCACCGTGGGATGTGCTGCCGGTCGAGCGGCGACCACAGGCGCCTGCGCCGGAGCGGGCGTTGCGGCGGCAGCTTGCGGTGCGGCATTCGCCGATGCCGCCGGCGTGCGCCGCGGCGTAAACGGCAGCACCTGCGGACTCGGACCGCGCTCCACCACGGGTTCACCCGTGACGGCACGATCGAAACCGGTGGCGATCACGGTGACATGCACCTCGCCCACCAGGCGCGGATCGTTGCCGGCGCCAAAGATGATCTGCGCGTCGTCGCCCACGGCGTCGTGGATGATCTCGTTGATCTGCGTGGTCTCGCCCAGCGTGAGGTCTCCCCCGCCGATGATGTTGATCAACACGCCGCTGGCACCCTGGATCGACACGTTGTCGAGCAGCGGCGAGGCGATCGCCTGCTGCGCCGCCTCGAGCGCACGATTCTCGCCCCGGCCAATGCCGGTGCCCATCAGTGCCGCTCCGCCGTTCTGCATCACCGTCCGCACGTCGGCAAAGTCGACATTGATGATCCCGGTGTTGGTGATCAGCGACGCGATGCCGCGCGTGGCGTTGAGCAGCACTTCATCGGCCTTCTTGAGCGCATCCTGGAAGGGAATCCCCTTCCCGACCACGGCCAGCAGGCGTTCGTTCGGCACCACGATCATGGTATCGACGTTCCGCCGCAGTTCCGTGATCCCCATCTCGGCCTGCTTCATTCGCTTGCGTCCCTCAAAGAGGAACGGCTTGGTGACAATCCCGACGGTCAGCGCGCCGATGTCCTTGGCAATCTGGGCAATGATCGGCGCCGCACCCGTACCGGTGCCGCCGCCCATGCCGCAGGTCACAAAGACGAGATCGGCGCCCTGCAGTTGCGAGAGGACCTCGTCGCGGTTTTCCTCGATCGCCTGGCGGCCAATTTCCGGCCGCGCACCGGCACCAAGGCCGCGCGTGAGCTTCTTGCCAATCTGCACCTTCATGTCGGAGCGCGAGCCGGATAGGGCCTGCGCATCGGTGTTGACCGAGATGAACTGCACTCCGGCCAACTGCTCCTCGATCATCCGGTTGACGGCATTGCCGCCACCGCCGCCGACACCGACGACCTTCATCCGGGCATTCTGCCCCGATTGCTCGTCGAGTTCGAACATCATGCCTTCCGCCATGCGGCCCCCCGAGAGGCTCTCAGAAGAAGTCCTGCAGCCAGCGCTTGACCGGCCCGAGTACCCGTTCCATTGCCGGCGAGGTGCGGCCGCCGGCGCCAAATCCGCCGCCCAAGGCCACCTGCCGGGCACCGTAGAGAGCCAGACCGACCGGAACCGCGAGGCCCGGTGAGCCGACCCTGTTGACCAACCCCCGCAAACCGTCCGCGGGGACACCGATCCGGACCGGTGCGGCAAACACATCCCGGGTGAGCTCCACGATTCCCGGCGTCGCCGCCCCCCCGCCGGTGAGCACCACCGGCACCCCGCTACCCCAGCCTGCGCGAGCCACTTCGTCGCTCGCGAGCTCGAGCACTTCCTGCAAGCGCATTCCCATGATGTGCGCCACGAGCTTGCGCGGCGCCCGGCGGGCCGGATGACCGCCACTTGCCGGCAGCTCGATCACCTCGACCTCGGGGACCAGCGCCTCAAAGGCCCCGCCGTAGGTCTCCTTGATCCGCTCGGCATCCGCCTGGGTCACCTGGAGCCCGTGGACCAGATCCGACGTCACATGCCCCCCCGCAAAGCGGAGCGAAGCGGTGTGCCGGAGCTTGCCACCCTCAAAGATGGCGACAGAGGTACTCCCCGCGCCAAGTTCCACCAGAACTACCCCGGTCTCGCGTTCTTCGGCCGTGAGGACGGAGAGCGACGCCGCCAGGGGATCGATGACAAACTCGCCCACATGCCAGCCGGCCTTCTCGATCGCCTTGCGCTGGTGCGCCACCACCGACGATCGCACCGTAATAAGGTATACCTCGGCTTCCACCCGCTCGCCGGTCATGCCGATCGGATCGCCGTGACCGGGCTCGCCATCGACACGGTAGTCGTGCGGGATGGCGTGAAGCAGCTCCTGATCCTGTCCGAACGAGACGTTGCACGCGACATCGTTGACTCGCGCGAGATCGGCGGTTCTGATCTCGCTCCCCGGCACACTCGCGATGCCGTGCGAGATGCGTTGCGCCGTGTGCACTCCAGACATGCCGCAGTACACCGTCCCTACTTCCAGCCCCGCAATCTTCTCGGCCGACTTCATCGCTTTGGTCACGGCGCGCACGGTTTCTTCAAAATCGCGGATGACGCCACGGCGCACGCCCGAGGATAGCTCGGTCCCCACGCCGAGGACGCGGAGTCCCCAGGAGCGGGCATCGCCGGTGACTTCGCCGATGACGCCCGTCACCTTGGTGCTGCCGAGGTCGACGGCGGCCACGAGCCGCTGCACCGGAACCGTCACGCCTTCCCCTTCCGCACAAAGACCCGCGCCTGATAGCGCGCGTCCATCTCGCGCCAGGGGATGGTGTGGCTCTCGAGATACGTGCGCACCGCCGCAACCGATCGGAGCATGTCCGTCGACGCATCGGGGCGGAACCGCACGCGGTGCGGCCCGTCGTCGAGCACAATGTCGCCGTGATCGACGTGGGCGGTTTCTACCTGAGCGTAGCCTTCAGGATCGACCAGTCGGAGACGATCGAGGAGGGCTGCGGCGGCGGAATCGCGATCCGAGACTGGCAGCGAGGCGGGAGCGCGCGCCGGGTCGAACGGCAGCACGTGACCCCGGGCATCGATCAGCAGGAGATGATCGGCTGTCGGGGTAAGCGCCACGGGGACCGCCTCGCGAATGGTGACCCGGATGGCGCCCGGGAGCCGGCGCTCGACCGTGACGGCCAGCACCCCCGGAATGGCGCGGGCGGCAAGACGCACCTGGTCGAGCTTGTCGAAAGTGCTGGCATTTGCGGCGAGGCGCAATTGCCGGACGACCGCGTCTTCGTCCAGATAGCGCGCGCCGACCACTTCCACTTCGCGGACGCGAAAGAAGCTCAGCCGCCGCAGGACTCGCGGTGTGCCAAAGCCGGCCAGCAGCAGTACCGCCAGCGCGGCGCCGCAGACGATCCAGACGCGCCGGCTCATCGGGCCTCGAGGCGGGCGCGCACCGCGGGACCTGCACGCGTGATGTCACCCGCGCCCATGGTCAGCAGAATGTCGCCATCGTGCAGCTGCTCGACCGTCTCGTCGATGAGGGCCGCGCGATCCGGCTCGTACAGCACGAGACCACCCGCCGCGATCGCGGCGTCCGCCACGATCTGCCCGGTGATTCCCGGAATTGGCTGCTCGCGCGCACCGTAGACGTCGGTCACGATCGCGAGATCCGCCACCGAGAGCGCAGTACCGAGCGCTTCGCCATGATCGCGCGTGCGAGAATAGAGATGCGGCTGAAAGACCGCCACGAGGCGATGGTGCGGAAACGCCTGCCGTGCGGCCGCCAGCGTCGCGACAACTTCGGTCGGATGGTGGGCATAGTCGTCGACAAAGGTGACGCCGGCCACTTCCCCATGACGTTCAAAACGGCGGCCCACACCGGTGAACGCCGCGAGTGCCGCGAGCGGGCCTTCCAGATTCGCGTTCATGGCGAACGCCACACCAAGCGCCGCGGTCGCGTTGCGCAGGTTGTGGACGCCGGGCACACTCAAGCGCAGCGTCACGGTATGACCATCGGGCAGGTGCACATCGGCGACCGAACCATCGGCGGTGAACTCGCGCGGAATGATGTGGAAGTCGCCGCGCTCGACACCAAAGCGCCACGCACTGCTGCCGACCGATGCCCCGACGCGATCGCTGCCGGCGTCGGCCGTGCCAATGAGCGCACGCGATGCACGTGCGGCAAACTCGATGAACGCAATCTCCATCGCATCGAGCGAGCCGTAACATTCCAGGTGATCGGCTTCGACGTTGTTGACCACTGCGATCGTGGGCTCGAGCGTGAGAAAGGCCTGATCGTATTCGTCGGCTTCGACGACAAAGAGATCGTTGCCGTCGAGGAGCGCGTTGCCATGCCACGCTTCGACGCGGCCCCCGGCGAGGCCGGAGGGATGCAGACCCGCCGCTTGCAGCGCGAGCGTGGTCATCACCGTCGTCGTGGTCTTGCCATGTGTGCCGGCCAAGCCCACTAGCGTATGCCCATTCACCAGCTCGGCGAGCGCTTCCTTGCGCGGCACGACGGGAATGCCGGCGGCGCGCGCGGCAACAATCTCGGGATGACTGGGCGGAGCCGCCGCGGTGACAATGACGCCGCGAGCACCATGGATATGGCTCGCGCTCGCACCCTGGACTGGCGCGGCGCCTGCGGCGATGAGATCGGCAAACGCGGTGGTGTCGACATCGCAACCGGTGACCGCGACGCCACGGCGACGGGCGGCAAGCGCGAGTGCGCTCATTCCCGCGCCGCCGATACCGACAAAGTGGAGTGGACGCGGATCGGTGGAATCGAACAGGGTGGACACGGCCAGAAGATAATGCCGCGTTCAGGGCCTCCGGGCGCCGCCCTCCGGCAGCGGAACGGTCCAGCCGAGGCCCGCGCCAACCGGCGCCTTGAGGAGCGAAGGCGTCGGAATTCCCAGCAGCCGCACGCGACCGCCGATGGTGCGCGCCGAGAGAATGCCGACAGCCATGCCGGCCGCCACATCGCTCAGCCAATGCTGGTCCTCGGCGAGCCTCGCCCAGCCGGTTCCCGCGGCCAGACCATAGAGTCCGATGCGCGCCCACATGTTATTGGCGGCGTCAGCCAGCGAGGTGGCAAGGGCGAAGGCCGCGGACGAGTGACCCGATGGAAAGGACGGGGAGCCGGAATAGAAGCGGAAGTCGTAACCATCAAGATCGGGATCGCCGTAGGGGCGCACCCGGCCGACGAGATACTTGCTCCCCTCGGCGAACGCGCTGGCCAAGGCGACGCTCTCGGCGGCCTTGATTGCGGCGCGCACCAGTGGCTTGCGATGCGAGACCAGGCCCGCGAGCGCCAGCCCCCCGACGATCGGTCCCATGCCGGTGAGGTCGCCAAAGCGATCGAATTGCCGAGCGACCACACGCGTCGAACTGCTGGTGCCGATGAACGCGCGGTTGACGTTGCCGTCGATGACGGAGAGTGCGGCAATTGCGCCGGTCGCGATGGCGATCTGTGACCAGCCGATGGTGGAGACGGAATCGGATGACTGGGCCGCGGCGGGCGCTGTGAGCGCCGCGGCCAAAAAGACAAGAAGGACGCTCGATCGAACGGGGAGCGAGATCAGTGGACTCTCAGCGGTCTGCGGGGGACTGCGGACAAAGCTGTCGCACGGTGCCTGTCGGGGGGGTGACAGATGGGAATGAGCAGAACGAAGAGAAGTTCCTACAGCGTGACAGGCGCGCGCCACTCAGCAGTCACGCACGTGGAAAGGTCAGCAGCGTGAGCACTGCCTGCACAGTGAGCGCAAGTGCGATCACGACGACGCGTCATGCCGGCACCTCGAGCGGCCAATGCTTGCCGTGCCACATGCGTTCGAGGGTCGTGCGCGCATCGGTCAGGGCAGCAGCACCCGCTGAAGTCAGTCGATAAAATCGGCGAACACGCCCGCCGCGTGTGGGAGCACCGTCATCCAGGCGCGATGAAAGCAGACCCTGGGCTTCGAGTCGATCGAGTGTGGCGTACACGGCGCCGGAAGACACACTGCGCGCGTCGTTGGAGCCGGATTGCGCGGCGCGCAGTACCGCGCGGCCATACGCCCCGTCGCCCAACCCCAGGACGGCAAGCAGGACGATTTGCTCGAAGGTACCCAGCAGTTCAGCCATACCTACAATGTAGGCATGTGACTCCGGGTGTCAATACATGCCCGGCGGCTGTCAGCAAAGCTCAGCACTTGGGCATTCCGCTCGGTGCGCCAAACACCGCGGCCGCCTCTGCGGCGCTCGGCGTGTACGTGCTCGTCCCGAACGTCATCGACCCCGTGGACGGCGAGGCGATCACCGTGGCGCAGCGCACGCTCGAACCCGAGAGGCTCGCGAGAAAGCTCACGTTCGACGCCAGGTGATGGAACATGACGGTGGTCGGCGCACTGCTGCCGATGGTCATGGTGACCGGTCCGCCATCGGCAGTCGTTGTCGCATGGCCGCTCGACGTGCCCGCCCCGCCGCTGCCGCCGCTCGATCCGTCGTCGTTCGACACGGAAAACGTCATGTTTACCGAGCCATCCATCGTCGTGCCGCTGGCTCCACAATTCTTGTAGGTCACCGTGTAGGTGAGCGTCGCCACCGCCGCGGAAGCGCCGGTGCTCGACGCCGGGACGGTCTCGCTGATGGTCACCGAGCCGCCACCGGGACACGGCTTGGTGGTCGGCGCGAGCACCCGGCCGTTGCGCGGCGCCGGCGGATTTTCACCCGGGCCGATCTGCGGCTGCACCGCATGAAGGAACGCATCGATCGTCATGCCTGGTTGCAACGCGGGATGCCCCGCGAACTGCGACAGGGTCGGCTTGAACAGCGTGCGTGGAGTCGCGGTCGCGGTGCTTGGTATTGACGCCGTGGTGGTCGTTGTCGCTTTGCCGCCAAAGGTGATCGCCACGGTGACCTGACCCGACTGGCCCGGCAGAGTTGCGTGCAGCGTGCCGTCGACATCGGTCCAGCGCGACACGGGACCGACAACAGCGGGAGTGCCCAGGCGCGTGAGCGCGAGCGCCATGGTGCCTTGACGTGGTTGCCCGGTGGATTCGACCCACGCTGCCGCATCGCCAGTGCGAATCACCGACACCGCGGATTGGCTGACCGTGGCGTCCGTCCACGACCCAGTGGACGTGTTCTGTTCGATTTCGATCGCGGCCTGCAGGATCAGTTGGCCCGAGGCGGACGTGCCAGGGCCGAACGGTTGTGTCGTGATTGACAGCACGGTCTTTCCGGTCAGGCCGACGAGCTGGAGGATACAGGGCGTCGTACCGGAGACGGCACCGGTGATTGTCGCGGTGCACGGCGCGTCGGCGGTGGCGTGCGTGCCGCCCGAGACCAGCATGGCTGCGGTGAGGAAGGCGTGCGCCACGAATGTCGAACCGGTGATGGTCATCGCGAGGCGCCCGTTGTTGGGGTCTGGAAGGTCCCGAAAACATACCGCAATATCGGGCGCGCGGGGCCACCACAGGCCGGGCCGAGCTACCCTTCCGGCTCATCAATCGCACTGAGCCCGTGACTACCATGGCCGCCGCATTGCCTGAGCCAGAGACCGTGACCCAGCTCCTGCAAGACGCCCGCGCCGGCACTCCTGCGGCTGGTCGGCGGCACACCGGCAACGTTCAACGACCGGACCCATTTCTTGAGCGCCGCATCACTCGCCATGCGCCGCGTCCTCGTGGACCCCGTCGTGCGGCCAAGAGGCCGCGGCAATACATAGCCTTCGGCAAAGGGCCAATGTTCCGCCCTCGCCGGAAATAAATCCGCAGTTCGGATGACCTCTGGCCCGGCGACTCGTTGAGGACCGCGATCTCCGGCGCATCCCCGGTGATCTCGAGATCGGCCAACGTTGCGTGATACTCTTCCAATAGCTCATGGCCGAGATCAAGCACTTGCTGTTCCAGTTCCGTCAACATATCACCCCTAGTGGTTAACGCCGACATCCGGAAACTGAATCCAGCTGCGGCTTCACCGGACCACGGCATTACGCCTACACCACAGAAGGGTTGTGACCGCCGGCCTCGAACCGCCGGTACAACGTGTCTGCCGTGACGTGCTCCGCGGAAAAAATCGTCATGTACCCATGATGATGAATGCAGGCAACAAGGCCGCCGTCCTCGGCCACATACCACGCGTCCCACTGAAACATCATCGGAAGCGCGAGCGCGGCGTGCGCAAGCTTGAAATCCTTCTTCCTGCACAGAAGGCCAGGAGCATCGCCGATGGGCGCGGGCTCGCCCGATAGATCACGAATCGCGTTCAGGTAGGCGTGGCCAACGCTTTCCGTCGTCTCGCTCCAAATGTCCCAGTCAACGAAACAAAGAAGAGCACCGGCAAACCGTTCCGCATCATCGCCCGGCACGTTGGTCATCAGCAAGACGTACGCGAGCCGGATCACGTCGATCGGTGAGCCGACGATCGGCACGTGAACCGCCGGGCCATCATGCCCATCGAATGCCACGCGCTCCGGCAATCTCAGGCCCATCGGCAGCTCGATCCTTCGTTCGCGACACCACCGGATGGCCTGCTCACTCGTCAGCAGTCGCACAAGACAGCTCCCCGCAATTGTTTGGGCCGAGCGCTCCAGGTCGCGGGTGAAGCGCCAGCCGTGGCGCTGCACCGCCACGGCAAGCACAGTCCGCGCAGGTCAACTTGGCCGGTTGAACCGATCAAGGCCAGGGAACCAATGGCAATCCGGATGCCGGCGGGAACAAGAATGGCACCGGCGGTCCGACTTGCCGTAGGATACGGTCGAGTGCATCGATACCGCGCTGCAACGGTGATTCCGTGGGGATCTGTTGCGGGCCATAAATGGGCTCTCCACTGTGGGTCACTTCCCTGCCATCCGGATCGAAGCGACGGCGACCCTTCGTCCCAGTGTGATCAACATCCCAATGGCCGGACGGGTCCCAACTCGCGCTGGGCTGAACCTGAAGCGTCGGGGCAAGAAGCGGGTGCTGACGCGTCCGCATCTGGCGCTGGCGGCGCCGGCGGCCCTCAACCGGACCTGGGCGCTCGACTTCATGGGCGACACGCTGTACGATCGACGCTGCTACCGCCTGCTGACCGTGCTGGACGAAGGGAACCGCGAGGCGCTGGCGATCGAGATCGACACGTCCCTGCCAAGTCGACGCGTGGTGCAGGTGCTGGACCAGCTGGTGGCGCTCCACGGCACGCCGACGATGCTGTGCTGCGACAATGGGCCGGAATTCATTGCCCAGGCGCTGGCCGAGTGGTGCGACGCGCACGCGGTGAAGCTGCACAACATCACGCCGGGGAAACCGAACGAGAATGCCTTCATCGAACGCTTCAACCGCACCTATCGGACGGAAGTACTCGATGCGTGGGTCTTCACCTCGCTGACGGAGGTGCGGGACGTGACCGAAGAATGGCTGGAGATGTACAACACGGAGCGACCGCATGGCAGCCTCGGTGGCGTGCCGCCCCGCACCTATTTGCCGAGGCGCAACGCGTGACGTCCCCCCGGAAAAGTTGGGCAGCTTGAAACTAGGGTAGATTCGCGTTTCGGTGGTCCCCACGATCGGAAAGGGAGGGGTCCATGAAGCGCTCGAAGTTCTCCGAGGAGCAGATCGCCTACGCGCTGCGCCAGGCCG
>DATAVM010000127.1:0-11856 GCA_036267775.1 Gemmatimonadales bacterium | reverse complement strand
GTCGATGGAGATCGGACCGCTGAAATCCTCCGGCGTCGGAAGATTGGGACCAGCGTCCTGCTGTCCACCGCCGAAGCCCCCTCCGCCACCACCACCGCCGCCACCACCGCCACCACCACGCTGTGCCACCGCGGTCGACGTCACAGTTACAGCAGCCGCCAGCGCCAGGGCGAGCCGCAATCCGATTCGGTCTGACATCCGTAACTCCTCGGTAATGTTCGGTCCCACCCACTGTGAGACCGCTGGAACTTAGCCGATCCACGGTATGTTAGGAGGGAACCGGCAAACCGGCCAGTTATCCGTTCTGAACGCTTCCGGAGGCAGCATGCGCATCGCTTTCGCAGGACTCGTCCTTGGCCTCGGCGTGGCGTCGACCGCCGCGGCGCAGGGAACATCCACTCGTCCAGCGCCGACGCCGCCTCCGGCCGCAGGCTGGACCAAGCCCACCGCAACAGTGTTGCGGCGCACGCTCACGAACGAGCAGTTCGAGGTGACCCAGCACGCGGCGACCGAAACCCCATTTCACAACGCGTACTGGGACAATCACAAGGCCGGGATCTACGTCGACGTCGTCTCGGGCGAGCCGCTGTTCTCATCGCTCGACAAGTTCGAATCGGGCACCGGCTGGCCGAGCTTTACCCGGCCCCTCGAGGCAAAGAACATCAAGACGGCCGACGACCGCAGCATTGGTGAGGATCGCACCGAGGTGCGTTCGGCACGCGCCGATTCGCATCTGGGCCATGTCTTTGATGACGGTCCGGCACCCACCGGACTCCGCTACTGCATGAATTCGGCGGCCATGCGCTTCATCCCGGTCGACAGCCTGGCGGCCAAGGGCTATGGCAAGTACCTGACGCTGTTTCAGCAGGCAATGAAGAACGGCCATTCCTGAGAATGGCCATCCAGCGGGGACTGGCTGACGAAACGGGTACCGGGCAGTAGTTTTCCGGCGCCTGGTCAACCGACGTCCCCAGCTGGAGTTCCCACATGAAGCCGTCCGTCAGGGCCCTCGCGGCAGCCGCCCTTCTTGCCGCAGCCGCAGTTCCGTCGTCCGCCCATGCCCAACTCGGCGGAATGATCCGGGACGCGGTCAACAGCAAGATCCAGGAAAAGGTCAACAGCGCGGTCGACTGCGTCTTCTCCGACCTCGCCTGTATCAAGGCCGCGCAGGATTCCGGCAAGCAGATCACTGTCACCGACTCCAGCGGCAAGGCCGTCAAGAACCAGGCGGCCGCCAAGACCAAAGCCATCAAATCGGCCGACTCCGCGGTGGCGAGCGGCGGGCTCAGCACCGGCGCAGCGGCCGCAGGGGCGGCGGAGACGAGCGGTGCTGCGACCGACGCTGCCGCGCCGAGCGAACCGCCGGGCAAGGGTGCCTGGCTCAACTACGATTTCATTCCTGGTGACACCGTCATCTTCTTCGACGATTTTTCCAAGGACAATGTGGGCGATCTGCCGGCCCATGAAGACATTGACGGCGGCAACGTCACCGTGGTCGACATCCAGGGCAAGAAGTATCTCCGGACCAGCAACGGCGGCCAGATGACCGTCACGCTGCCCGAGGCGTTGCCACAGCGCTTCACGATCGAGTTCACCTATCACCGCAAGGGCGGCAACGGGTCCGGACTGCAGGTCGATATCGACGACCTCAAGTTCCGCTGCGATCAGGGCAACGCCACGGTGTACGGCACCGGCCCCAACGGCGCCAAAGAGTCCGGTGAAGAAGTGCCGATCAACGAGGACAGCTTTGAAACCTGCCGTCTCATGGTCGATGGCGGATACGCCAAGATCTACGTCGACTCCGTGCGCGTGGGCCAGCTCAATGGACTGACGTTCGCGCGGACCAACAAGATCGTCGTCGAGCTCGCCAACGCGGACGACAACGGGATGCTCCTCACCGACTTCCGCGTCGCCGCCGGCGGCAAGCAGATGTTCGATGCCCTCACGGCCGATGGTCGCGTCGCCACGCACGGGATTCTGTTCAACACCGGCTCCGACCAGATCCGCGGCGAATCGACGCCCACGCTCAAGGAGATCGGCGATATGCTCACGCAGCACGCCGATCTTCACCTCACGATCGAAGGACACACCGACAACACCGGCACCGTCGCCGGAAACCAGACGCTGTCGGAAAAGCGCGCGGCGTCGGTCCGACAGTACCTCATCGACAACTACCGTGTGGAAGGCGCGCGCCTCAAGTCCGTCGGCTATGGCCAGACCAAGCCGGTCGCCTCCAACGACACGGCCGAAGGCCGGCAGAACAACCGTCGAGTGGAGCTCGTCAAGAACTGATCGGCAGCCCGCAAAAACACGAGCGGCGAGCACGGCATGATGCCACGCTCGCCGCTCGTGTTTTCAGATGGCGCTACTGGGTGACCGGCTTTGCCATCACGTAGTAGTTCTCGTCAATCTTGAACGCCGCCGGCGAGCTGAGCTTCACAGCAACCGTCTTCCATGCCTCTGTCGGATGGAGCAGCGTGTAGGTCCCGTCCTGGAGCGTCACACTGACCGGCATGTCAAAGCCGGGCACGACGTTGGTCCAGTGATACGACAATGTGTCCTTGTCGATCTTGTATTCGAACTGCGGGATCCTGGTGGTCGTGAGATACTGCTCGAACACCTTGTCAAAGTTGATCCCGGCGAGCCGGTTGAACTCCGCCTCGAATTCCGCCGTCGAGACGGTCTTGTGCCAGAAGGTCTTGTTCAGCCCCCGCAGCACGCTGCGCCACTTCTCGTCATTGTTGACGATCTGGCGCATCGTGTGCAGCATGTTGCCGCCCTTGTAGTACATGTCGCCGGAGCCCTCGGCGTTGACGCCATAGGCCGGAATGATCGGCGAGTCGTTCTTGACCATCCGCCGCGTTCCGATGACGTACTTGGCCCCGGCCGCTTTCCCCTGCTGGCACTCCACATACAGGTTCTCGGCGTAATTCGCGAAGGACTCGTGGATCCACATGTCCGAGTGGTCCTTCATCGTGATGTTGTTGCCCCACCATTCGTGGGCACTCTCGTGGACGATGATGAAATCCCATGTGAGCCCAGTGCCGGTCCCCGACAGATCGCGTCCCGAGTAGCCGTTCTTGTACCCGTTGCCGTACGCGACACCGCTCTGGTGCTCCATGCCGAGGTGGGGTGCTTCGATCAGTTTGTAGCCGTCGGCGTACCACGGATACGGGCCGAACCAGTGCTCGAAGCAGGCCAGCATCGACTTCGCCTGCTGGAACTGGACCTTGGCGGTGTCGAGGTGATAGGCCAGCGGCCAGAAGTCGAGGGTGAGCTTCCCCGCTTCGCCCTTGTACGTGTCACTGAAGTGCGCGTAGGTGCCCGCGTTCGCTTCGACGTCGTAGTTGTTGATCGGCGACACGACGAACCATTCGAACGTCGTGGTGCCGTCGGGGTTGTGCGTGGTGCTGCGCAGCCGGCCGTTCGAGACATCCAGCATCGGATCGGGCACGGTGATCGCAATCCGCTGACTGTCGGGCTCATCGGAGCCGATATCCTTGAGCGGCCACCACGCGGACGCGCCGAGCCCTTCGACGGCGGTGGCCGCCCAGAGGTTGCCGAGCGAGTCGCGGCCGTTGCGCGCCTCGCCACGCCCGCGAGCGCCACCCCAGATCAAGCCACCGTCCCACGGCGGATTCCGCGCGATCTTTGGCTTGCCGTGGTAGTAGATGGTGATCTTCTTGATCTTGCCGGCCGCCTGCGCCGCCGACAGCGTCACGAAGAACGCGTTGCTGTCGCGCCGGAAGCTCAGCGCATGCCCGTCCTGAATCATGCTGTCGGCCACGAGCGGCACCTGCAAATCGATCTGCATCTCCGTCTGCGGCTTGAGGACGCGATACGAGATCGCATTCCAGCCGCGTATCGTGCTGTCCGACGGGGAAATCCGGACGTGAAGATCGTAGAACGTCACGTCCCACCAGGCGCGATCCGGGCCGCCACTGCCGCGCAGCGTATCGGCGTGGGTATAGACGTGGGGCCGCGCTTGCGCCGTTGCGGCCGCAAGCGGGACGAGCGTCAGGCAAAGACTCAGCGAGAGAATACGCATCAGACAAACCGAGAAAAAGATGAAGTGGGGGAATGCAGGCCCTGCAACTGCGACAGCACGACGTTCATCCCTGCTCGGCCTGCGCGAGCGAGAGCCGCACCGCGTCAACAACGAGCTGCAGGTCATTCAACTTGGCCAGCAGAGGCACGCCAAGGCGTTCGATGGCGTGGTGCACAGCGGCCACCGAACTGGAGCCGCTGAGAAAGACGGTACGCCGGCCGAGCGAGGGCGCCTCATCTGCGAGCCGCTCGTAGAATTCGAGCCCCGACATGCCGGGCATCATCACATCGCACACGATCGCATCGGGCGGCTGCTCGCCGCGAATGACCGCCAGCGCTTCGCCGCCCGATTCCGCTTCGACCGCGATGTAGCCGTTGCGCTCGAACAATTTGCGCAACACCCGCCGTACTCCGCGGTCGTCGTCGACGATGAGGACACGAGCCATAGCCGTCGAATAGAGTCGCCACGGGCCCAAGGTCAAGGGCCGGTGCTGAATTGGCTCCGCCGCCCGCGACAGGTAACTTTCATGGCTATGACTGGAATCAGCTACGAAACAACCGCACAAGACCCGGCCTCCCGGGCCCTCAAGGTGACCGTCGGTCTCGACCGCCTGGACCAGGCCGAGAAACAGGCCGTCCGCGAATACGCCCAGCACGCCCGGCTGCCGGGCTTCCGGAAGGGCCACGCGCCCGACGCCGTCGTGCGCAAGCGCTTTGAAGGCGAGATCCGCCGCTACGTGGTGGAGCAGGCGCTCCGCGAGAGCTGGGATGCCATCCTCAAGGAAACCGGCCTCAAGCCGGTCGCCGACCCACAGGTCCGCAATGTGACCTTCGAAGCCGGTCAGCCAATGCAGTTCGAACTGATCGTCGACATCCGGCCCGAGATCACCCTGGCCACCACCGGCGGCTTCACAACGACGCGCACGGTGAATCCCGTCACTGATGAGATGGTCCAGGACCAGATCGATCGTCTGCGCGAACAACGCGGCGCCTGGAACCCGCTGGAAGGCGTGCAGCCCAAGCCCGGCAACCTCGTCTCCGTGTCAGTGACCCCTATCGAGCCCGGGAAGGAGCCTGCCGGCGCGGCGCCCCACGAACTGGTGCTGGGTCAGGGACAGACGATTCCCGACGTCGAGGAGCGGATCATGACGCTCAAGCCGGGGGAAACGACCGACGCCGAGGTGCGCTTCCCGGACGATCACCCCGATGAAAGCCGGCGCGGCGCCACCCGCCGTGTCCGGATTACGCTGCATGAGGTCAAGGAGCAGGCGCTCCCCACCCTGGATGACGCGTTTGCGCGGGAAGTCGGGGATTTCGAGTCGGTCGAAGCACTCCGCACGGCCATCCGGTCCGATCTCGCTGCCGAAGCGGCCCGCGAGGCTGACGCCCGGGTGCGCGAGGATCTGCTGCGCCAGATCGCTCAGGCCAACAACGTCCCGGCGCCGGAATCGATGGTCCATCGTCTGATCCACGCGTATGCCGAGACGTATCAGATCGACAAGGCGCAGTTTGGAACGTTTGCCAGTACTTTCCACCCGATCGCCGAGTCGCAGGTGAAGCGGGAATTGATCCTCGATGCGGTGGCAGCGGCCCAGAACCTGCGTGCCACGGAAGCGGATATCGACGCGAAAGTTGCCGAAATGGCGGCGGTCCGGAACCTCCCGCCGGCCAAGCTTTATGCGTCGCTGGAGCAGGGCAAACGGCTGGGCGAACTCGAGCGGTCGATCACCGAGGGAAAGATCTTCGCCTGGCTGCTGTCGCAATCCACCATCACCGAGGGCACGGCGTGACCCACGCCTCGATTTATCCGCCGTACATCATCGAACGGTCGTCGCGCGGCGAGCGGACGTACGACATCTTCTCGCGTCTGCTCATGGACCGCATCGTCTTTCTTGGCTCTGCCATCAACGACGACGTGGCCAATATCATCATTGCGCAGCTGCTCTTTCTGGAAGCGGACAATCCGGACAAGGACATCTACCTCTACCTCAACTCGCCGGGCGGCGTGGTCTCCAGCGGCATGGCGATCTACGACACGATGCAGCACCTGCGCGCACCGATCAACACGATCTGCATGGGGATGGCCGCGTCGATGGGATCATTCCTGCTGGCGGCGGGCACCAAGGGCAAGCGGGCGGCGCTGCCGCACTCGCGAATCATGATGCACCAGCCCTCCGGTGGTGCGCAGGGCACCGCGGCGGACATCGAGATCCAGGCCAAGGAAATCCTGTATCTCCGCGGCAAGATGCATGAGCTGTATGCGCTGCACACCGGCCAGCCGATCGCGCAAATCGAGCGGGACATGGAGCGCGACCGCTTCATGAGCGCCGACGAAGCCGTGACGTACGGGCTGGTGGACTCGGTCTTCGTCCCGCGCAAGCCGCCGGCCCCGAAAGGGAGCTGAACCATGTCCACGGACAAGCATCTCCGCTGCAGTTTCTGCGGCAAGAGCAAGGACTCGGTCCGGAAGTTCATCTCCGGCCCCTCGGTGTACATCTGCAACGAGTGCATCACGCTCTGCAACGAGATCCTGGCCGAGGACGAGGAACGCGAGGCGACCGAAAGCCAGAAGGCCGTTCCCGCACCGCAGGAAATCAAGGACACGCTCGATCAGTATGTGGTGGGCCAGGAACGGGCCAAGCGGTCGCTCGCGGTGGCGGTCTACAATCACTACAAGCGCATCAACTCCGGTCCGCGCGACAGCAACGAAGTCGAGCTCGAGAAGTCGAACATTCTTCTCCTCGGCCCCACCGGCACCGGCAAGACATTGCTGGCCCAGACGCTCGCCCGCATTCTCGATGTTCCCTTTACCATCGCCGACGCGACCACGCTCACCGAAGCCGGATACGTCGGCGAAGATGTCGAGAACATTCTGGTGCGACTGCTGCAGGCCGGCGACTTCAACGTGGCCGAGTGCGAGCGCGGCATCGTCTACATCGACGAGATCGACAAGATCGCGCGCAAGTCGGAGAATCCGAGCATCACGCGCGACGTGTCGGGCGAAGGCGTGCAGCAGGCGCTGCTCAAGATTCTCGAAGGCACGGTCGCGTCGGTCCCGCCGCAAGGGGGGCGCAAGCATCCGCAGCAGGAATACATCCAGGTCAACACGCGCGACATTCTTTTCATCTGTGGCGGCGCGTTCGACGGCCTGGAGAAGATCATCGAGACGCGCATGGGCCGCTCGCGCATCGGCTTTGCCGGCGAAGCGAGCCAGAGCGCCAGCGCCGCGTTCGACGAGAAGCATCCCTATGCCAATGTCGAGCCCGACGACCTGCTGCGGTTTGGCCTGATCCCGGAACTCGTCGGACGCCTGCCGGTGCTGGTGGCGCTGGAGTCGCTCGACGAAGACGCGCTGGTGCGCATCCTCACGGAACCCAAGAACGCGCTGACCAAGCAGTATCAGCGGCTCTTTTCGCTCGAAGGCGTGGGCCTCACCTTCGATCCCGAATCGCTGCGGGCCGCCGCGCGCAAGGCAATTACGCGCCAGACCGGAGCGCGGGGCCTGCGCGCGATCCTGGAAGGATTGATGACCGACATCATGTTCGATCTGCCGTCACGCCATGACGTCCGCGAAGTGATCATCACCCCGGAATCCGTGGCCCAAGGCACGTCTCCGCTGGTGATCACCGAACGCGCGCGGCCCAAGAAGGAAGCCTGACCGCGACGCCGTTGCGCCCGGTGTCGCCGCTGGCGAACCTGCCGGTCGAGTTTCTGGGAAGCTTCCCCGATCCATTGCACCGACTCGATCCGCCAGGGGCGGAGTTCGCGTTTGTCGGCCGCTCCAACGTGGGCAAGTCGTCGCTGCTCAACGCGCTCGTGGGCCGTCGCGCGCTGGCTCGCGTGAGCAGCACGCCAGGCAAGACCGCGATGCTCAACATCTACCGTCTGCCGCGTCTCTACCTGATCGATCTCCCCGGGTATGGCTACGCCAACGCCGACCAGACCACCCGCCAGGGCTATCGCACGCTGCTCGAGCGCTTTGTCCAGGAGCGAAACACGTTGACCGGCGTGGTCTGGCTCCTCGACTCGCGCCACGCACCGTCGACCGAAGATGGCATCTTCCATTCGCTGCTGATGGCGTCGGGGCGGGCCGTGCTGGCCGTGCTGACCAAGGCCGACAAGCTCACGCGCACCGAGCAGGCCGCGGCGGTTGCCGCCCGGGGAGCCGATCTGGGAATCGCACCGGATGATGTGCAACTGGTGAGTGTTCGCACCGGAGCCGGCATCGCCGACCTGGGCGCGTCGCTGCTCGCCGCCACCGGAGGACTGTCCTGATGCGTCGCCATCTTCTGGTGAGTTCCGCGCTGCTGACGCTCGTCGTTGTCGCGCCAGCCCTGGCGCAGCAGAATGCCGACTCCATCGAATTGAGCCAGTTGCCGGTAGGCCGCGGCACGGTGCCGCTGAGCAACATCCAGATGCAGTTTCGCAGCAACAACCTGCAGATCGCCTTCACGCCGCTCAACGAAAGCGTGCTGCGATTGCTCGCGCCGGATTCGTACCGCTCGCTGCACGGCTTGCTGGTGTCGCAGCAGGGCAAGATCGATTCGATCGCCCACACGAATGGCATTCAGGATCCCGGCGTCGCCATGGTGTCACTTTCGGCGCTCACCGCCAACACCCGCTTTGATCCCGAGCTGCTCACCGTCTCGGTGCACCTGCAGCCTGACCGTCCGGTGGGATGGATCGCGCTCGGAGCCGACTTTGCCAATCAGGTCCTCGATGCACGCCAGCAGGTCACGGCGATCTTTGTCTTTGCGCAGCGGTTGCCCGTCAACGAATCGTTCACGGTGACCTATCTCGACGGCGCCAGCGACGACTGGCAGGGCCGCATCCAGCGCCTGGATCAGGAGCGTGCCCGTCTCATGGGTCTGGCGCACCGCCCCGGAGGAAACTGACCATGCCGCAGCGCCCCCTCCGCGCGGTCGAGCGTCCCGAGCCGGCCCGCCGCCATGCGGACCGGTGGCTCGCCGATCTCGAGCACCGGCTCGGTGCCCCGGACGCCGACTGGTCGCACCTGACGCGCGAAACGCTCTTTGAGCTCGCGTATCCCGGCCAGGGGAGCTGGGCAGAACGCGCCGCGGGCCCGGCCCTTTCGTCCGCCAGCCAGGTTGCGCTCGATGCGCTCGATCCGCGCAATGTGACCCTGGAGCCCGAGTATTACGCCGAGGTGGATCAGGCCAGGTTCGCGCGCGTCAAACCGCTGCTCTGGCTCTGGTACTCCTTCGACCGGCTGCCGGTCGGCGGCCAGAACGTCGATGTCGGTGTGCAGTTTCGCCGACTGCTCGCACCGTTCATCTTTGCGCGTGTGGGTCAGAATTTCAAATGCTTCCAGCATGTGGAGTTTTCCTTCGGTTATCAGATGGACGTCGGCGATGATGTCGTCGTCCATCGTCATGTGCTTCTCGATGACCGCGGCGGCATCGTGCTCGGCGATCGTGTGTCGATTTCGGACTACGCCAACATCTATTCGCACACGCACAGCATCGTCGACCAGAAGGATGTGACGGCGCTGCAGACGGTGCTCGAAGAGGACGTGCGGATCACCTATCACGCCACCGTCCTGGCCGGTGTGCGCGTTGGCCGCAACGGCATGGTCGGCGCAAGCGCGCTCGCCACCAAGAATGTGCGGCCCTATCATGTGCATGTGGGCATTCCCGCCAAGTCCATCCGGGTCAAGCCCAACGCGCCGCCCGATATCGGCGCCACGCATCGGGCTCCCGACCAGCCGCATCGGTAGTATCTTTCGTTCACTCCACGACAGCGAGAGAGACATGCGGCTCCAGGGCATCCTGCTGATCGCGTTGGTGGCGTGCGGCCATTCCGAGCCCTTCACAGGCACCGCGGCCGAGACGCACGGGCCGTCGAGTGCCGGCACACCGGTGCAGTTCACATTCAATCCCGCGGCCGACTATGCCCCCGCGCTCACGCAGGACGGGCGCGGGATTCTGTACGCATACGCGCAACCGGGGCGCGGCGACGACGATCGTTGTGTGGGCATGCTGCCCGCGGCCGGTGGGACGCAACTCTGGTCGATGTGCGACAACGAGATCGGCCAGCAGGATTCGACCAACGGATTCTCCGCGTACGCGGCAGGCGATGACGGCCGCCTGCTCTATTTCGAAGCGACATCGCCCGCGGGACTGTTCGGCACACCCGTCACGCGCACGCTGTGGCTGGCCGATACGGCGACGCCGTTTGTGCGGCGCGCGCTGGCGCGTTTTCCCGTGACCGTGGGAAGCACCTCCATCGAATGGCTCACCGACGTCGAATGGACCGGCCCCACATCCTTCGTCGCGATCGGTTCCGTGCTCGAGGCGCGCTTCGTCTGCAAGGCCTGTGTTGCAGCGGACACCTTCTTTGCCGGCGCGAACGTCATCGCCGGTGCGATCACGTCAACCGGCGTCGGCCTGGTCGCCGTGCCCGGGACCGAGAACGCGTCGGTCTACGCGATCGCCGAGCAGGGGGCATCGGTCATCTTTGCCACCAACGGCAGCCTCAACATTCAGCGCGTGGCACTCGCTGGGGGCGCCGCGACCACGATCGCCGCGTTAACGTCTGGAGACGCTGTGACCGGTCTGTCCTGCCTCGGCACGACCTGCGTGGCCACCACGGACGTGGTGCCGTCGTTGACCGACATCGCCAAGAACGCGGCCAACGAGGGGACGCTCTGGCTGGTGGATCTCGCTGGCCATACGGCGCGTCTGTTGTCGCAGCCGGCGGATGGTGCGGGCTGGTTTGCGCCCCGGCTCACGGGCAGCGCTGGCGACGTGATCTTGCAGGTGCGCGGCTCGCCGTCGCTACTGTCGATGGACAACCTGTCCGGCGGCGATCTCTATCTGTTCAAGGGGATCGCGCACTGACAACGGCGCGGCGCTGGGCTAGTGCGCCGTCGGCTTCTTTGCGGTATCAGTCGGAACTGCCTTGAGCACCAACCCACGCCGCTCCGACATGCCACCCACCTGCGTCTTCCCGTTGTAATAGTTGATCGCGTCGATCGGCCCCCAGATTGCCCAGCTCATCGTGATCCAGAGACCGGATGACAGATGCTCGAACTGCATGTTGCCGCCGGCGGCGTTCTTGGGCATGTACTTTGGCAGATTGGTGTGCTGGTAGGTGAGGCTCAAGAGCGAAAGGTCGTGGGCATCCAGCAGCAGGTCCCCGCTGATATCCACCAGCTTGGTCGTGCGCTGCGGCACAAACAGCACATGCAGGGTGTCGCTCCCTTTCTTGACCTTGCCCAGACTGAAGCAATGGCTGTCGAGGAACCAGTCGGAGAAGAGCACCCGCGGATCGGGACCGTAGTATTCGCGGATCCTCGCGCCGTCGCGATAGACCAGCCGCGCAAAGCCCACGGCCTGCAGCGTATCCATGTCGATGCTCTCCACCGGCCACTGGGAAAGCGATTCGTAGACCGTGTCGGCGATCTGCTGATTGTACGCCGAACCGTAGATCATCTTCGAGTGCACCGCCTCCACCACGAACGACAGCCGATGCGACTCGATCGTGCGGTCGATGATATCCAGTGCCGTGTGGGCGCTCTCCAGCAGCCGCCCGAAAATGTCGTCCGACATGCTCTTCTTGCCGCAGTACTGATTGCGCCCCACGGCCAGGAGATCGGGAAGCCGCATGACGGCGTGGACCAGCGCGATGTCGCCGAGGACCAGGCCATCCGGCCCCACCTCGATCGCGGTCAGCGGCTTGGGGGTGTAGCCAATGGCCGCGACCCGGTAGAGGTAGCGGTCTTCCGCAGGCACGGTGAGCAGGAACAGGCCCGAACCCGTGGTGAGCGTGGTGCCCAGCGATTGGCCT
>DATAVM010000126.1:0-11162 GCA_036267775.1 Gemmatimonadales bacterium | reverse complement strand
ACCCCAATCTGACAGACAAGAAGTTTCCCGGGAATCCGACCAGGTCATATCGCACTCGAGAACCACTGCGGGTGATCGGTGAAGTTGTCGACTGGCGCGGGCACGACGAGGCGGAGCTCAACGCCATGAAGGACGGTGTCGAGCGCGCCAGGCAACAGGGTGTTGAGCCGATCGACTGACGCAGGAGCCGGCAAACACATTCGCTACCCAGATCGACATCCCAAGCGCCGGCGCGTTAAATACCCGTTCTCTCGGATTGACGTTAGTAACGCGCTGCGTTACTATGCCCCATGATTCGGAGCTTTGCGGATCGGGACACGGAGCGTCTCTTCGGCCGAGAGCCGATCCGGCGATGGCCGGGATCGCTGCAGCGGGGCATGCTCCGGAAGATGGTTGTGCTTGATGCGGCCGAGTCGCTGCAGGATCTGAGATCGCCGCCGGGCAATCGCCTGGAGAAGCTCCACGGGGACCGCGCAGGCCAGCACAGCATCCGGATCAATGACCAGTGGCGGATCTGCTTCCGTTGGCGCGACGGCGATGCGCACGAAGTTGAAATCGTCGACTATCACTAGGAGTGGGCATGGCACACCGCAAGCTGCAGCCGATTCATCCTGGCGAGGTGCTTCTCGATGATTTTCTCGAGCCGCTCGGCGTGTCTCAATACCGCCTTGCCCGCGACATCAGCGTGCCGGCACGACGGATCAACGAGATCGTGCACGGCAACCGGGCGGTGAGCGCCGATACGGCGCTGCGGCTGGCTCGCTACTTCGGCACCAGTGACCGATTCTGGCTCAACTTGCAGGCACGGTTTGACCTGGAAACCGAACGCGACCGCTTGGGTCGTCGGCTCATCGAAGAGGTCGCCGTCCTGGCGGGCACCTGACACGCCCCTGCCGCAGCCGACGGCGCGGCACCTCGGCCAGCACCGCGCCGTGGAAGCGCAAGATCGTCGACCGACACGGAGGATCGCCGTGAACATCATCATCAACGGGCTTGGCGTCGCCGGGCCCGCTCTCGCATACTGGCTGACAAAATCAGGGCATGACGTGGTCCTCGTCGAGAAGGCGCCGACGCTGCGTGCCGGCGGCTACGTCATCGACTTCTGGGGCATCGGCTACGACATCGCCGAAAAGATGGGCATCATCGGCGAGATTCGACGCCTCGGCTATCAGGTGCGCGAGGTACGCTTTGTCGACGACCACGGTCGCAAGCGTGGCGGATTTGATGTCGACGTCTTCTGGCGCACGACCCATGATCGTTTTACCAGCGTACCGCGCCACGATATTTCGGCGACGATTTATCACGCCATCCAGGGCAAGGTCGAAACGATCTTCGGCGATTCGGTGGCTGCCATCGAAGAACACGACCATGGCGTATACGTCGCGTTTGATCACGCGCCGCCACGGGATGCCGACCTCGTCATCGGCGCGGACGGTCTGCATTCGCGAGTCCGTCAGCTCGCCTTCGGACCGGAATCGGGTTTCACCGTTTCGCTTGATTACCATGTCGCGGCCTTTCAGGCAGACGCCTATCACCCGCGCGATGACCTTGTCTATCTCAGCCACGATCTCCCTGGGAGGCAGATCTCGCGATTCTCGATGCGCGACGACAAGACCATGTTTCTCTTTGTGTTTCGCGACGAGTACCTGCGGGGCGACGATCCCAAAGCCATGCTCAGAAATGCCTTCGCGGGCGCCGGCTGGGAGTGGCCGGCGATCGACAAGGCGCTCGACACCGCTGACGACATCTACTTCGACACAGTCAGCCAGATCCGCATGGACCGGTGGACCAAGGGACGGACCGCGCTGGTCGGCGACGCCGCAGCGTGCGTCTCGTTGATGGCCGGCGAAGGGACCGGCCTCGCGATCGCGGAGGCATACGTCCTCGCCGGCGAGCTTCATGCCTGCGGCGACGACTTTGCCGCAGGATTCGCCCGATATGAACAGCGATTGATGCCGTTCGTGAAGAGCAAGCAGGAATCGGCGGGGAGATTCGCAGCGGCATTCGCCCCAAAGACCTCCGCGGGCATCGCCTTCCGGAACGCAGTGACAAAGGTGATGCGAGTACCATTCATCGCCGACTTCTTTGTGGGCCGCAGTTTTCGCGACGACATCGAGCTGCCGGAGTACGACTTCACACCGCGTTGACCGGCGAGCTCGCGGCCAGGCATGAGCAAGGTGGCATCGTCCCGTCATCCTTCCGTAATGCCCCCGCAACCACCACGACACGAGCACCTCCTGCTCGGCCTTCTCCGCGACAATGAGAGCGTCACTGCCGCCGTGCTCACCAACCTTGGCGCCGCGTCCGAGGAGATCCGGCAGAACATCGAGCACGCGGTAAAGCCGGGGAAAACAGACGCCACCGCCGACTCCGAGCCGCCGTACACCTCTCGGGCCAAGAAGACGCTCGAGTTCGCGATGATGCAAGCCCGCGACTTCGGTCATACCTACGTTGGCACTCAGCACCTTCTACTCGGCCTGCTCCGCGAAAAGAGAGGGATCGCCGCGCAATCGGCGGCGCGACTAGACACGCGGCGCGCTCACTCCGCGCGCATCACATCGGCGGGATTGACGCGCGTTGCCCGGCGAGCGGGAATCAGCGTGGCAACAGTCGCCGACAGGAGGTCGACAAGAGGCACCACGACAAAGGTCGTCAGATCATGCGGATGTATGTCGAACAGCATTGCCGCAACTACGCGTGACAACATCCATCCGGCGACGAGTCCGATCGCAACGCTGATGGGCCCCACCACCGCCATTTCGTTGACCAGGAGCCGCATGATGTTGCTCCCGGTCGCGCCGAGGGCGACGCGAATTCCCAACTCCCGCCGCCGGTGTGACGCAGCGTTCGCGATGACCGCGTACGTACCCAGCGTCGCCAGTGTCAGCGCCAGCGCGGCGAAGATCGCGATCAAGGCCGCGTTGGCGCGTTGCGAGGCCGTGGTGCCGCGCACGACATCGTCGAGTGTGCGCAGATGATGCACCGCTTGTGCAGGGTCGACGTCGTGTACGGCACGTTGCATGGTACTCAGCAGTGCTGCAGGCGCCAGCGACCCGCGAACGACAATGCCGACGACAGGCGTCTGACGCATCGACACATACACTTGTGGCAACGTGTCGTCGTCGAGACCTCGCTCCGACACATTCGCCGCAACGCCGACGATGGTCTGGGGCGGACCGGATGCGACGCCCATGTGGAAGGTGCGGCCGATGGGGTTCTGCCCGGGCCAATACTGCTCCGCAACGGCCTGGCTGATGACCGCGACAGGTGCGGCGGTGTCCTCGGTGGCGGGGAAGCCGCGTCCGGCGATGATCGGTATGCCCAATGCGCGGAAGTAGTCGCCCTTCACCATGTGCTCGCGCACCAGCTGGCGCGTGCCCGGCGGCGGCGGGGGTGCGCCGTCGATTCCGAGGTCGATCAGCGCCCGCGCGCCGGTCCCGGCGCTGAAGGGAATGTCGCTCACCGCCGCGACCGCGGTGATGCCGGGCGTGTCGCGCAATCGCGAGAGGATTGCGTCGATCCTGGGCCATTGCGCCTTGATCCCCCAGATGTCTCCCATGGCGGCAAGCGACGACAGGGTGTCAAAGATCTCGCGCGGCGTTGGCTTGAGCGGCAACGCGATTTCCAGCGTGCCGACATGAGCCGCGTCTACCCCGCGATCCATCGCGGTGAGGCGCTCCAGCGCGTGCAGAAACAGCCCGGCGCCAATGAGCAGCACCACGGTAAGGGTTAACTCCACACCCAGCAACAGGCGCCTTAAACGCGCTGCATCGGATCCGGTCGCGCTGCGCCCGCCCGACTTGACCGCCTCGGCGAGCCGCGGCGACGTGCTGCGAAAGGCTGGGGCAACGCCCGCGGCGACGCCGACGATCACCGTGACGAGCAGCGACACGCCAAGCACGCGGTCGTCGAGCCGCATTGTTGCGAGGCCGGTGAGCTCGGTCGGCAGCAATGTTCGCAGGAGCGAGAAGCTGACAGGCGCAATAGCGACACCGACGAGCCCCGCACCAAGCGCGAGGAGGAGACTTTCGATCAGGAGTTGGCGAATGACGCGCGCGCGTGTCGCGCCCAGGACTTCGCGAATCGCGACCTCGCGGCGGCGGCGCGGCGCATCCGACAGCATGAGCGACGCCGCGTTGACGGCCGCGAGCATGAGGAGCATGCCCGTGAGGCCCAGCAGCATGAGCAGCGACGCGTGATGCGTTCCCACCAGGTCCCGCTGCAGAGGCTCGATGTCGTGGGCGCGCACCTGTGCGAGCGTCGCCTCGATGTCCTTTGTTGCCGGTGCGCCGTTTGTGAAATCGAGCCGCCACTGTCGCAACAGCCGCGTGGTTGCTCCAGCCACCGAGACGCCTGGAGCGACGCGCGCGATGACCTCGGATGGCATGCTGCCGCCGAGCGGCACGCTGACGTCGGGCGACATCGGCAGCACAAGGGGAATCCAGGCGGCACTTTCTTCGGGGAAGGAAAAGTCGCGGGGCATGACGCCGACCACGGTGTAGGCCTGCCCGCCGAGACGAATCGCTTGCCCGAGGACGTCGCCACCGCCGTACTGATCCTGCCAGAGCTGGTAGGAGAGCATGGCGACCGGCGGACCGGCCGGTGCTCCTTCGCGATCCGTAAAGAGACGGCCTCGAATCGGCGTGACGTCGAGGGTACCAAGCAGATCGGGCGTCACGAGACCGATGCGAAGTTGTTGCGGCGATCGTGGATCGCCAAGATCGAGCGTGCCCGCCGCGTACGCCCCGACGCTCGAGAAAGCGTCGTGCATGTCGCGCAGCTCGCCGATCGACACGGGGTGTGCAACATTCGGCGTGGGTGCGGGGCGTCGATGCGCCATGTACGTCATGTCGAACGGGAAATGAATGTCGTGCAGACGCAGCAGGCGGTCGGCGCGGGGGAATGGTAGCGGTCGCAGCATCGCCGCATCCACCGCGCTGAACATCGCCGTCGTGGCGCCAATGCCGAGCGCGAGGACGATGACGACGGAGGCTGTGAACGCGGGACGTTGTGCGAGGCGGCGTATGGCGTAGCGAACATCGGCGATCAGCGCGTCCACGGGACGCCACCCCCACGCGTCGCGACTGTGTTCCTGCTGGATGGCGCGATTGCCGAACCGTCGATGTGCGGCACTGGCGGCGTCGTCTGCGCTGAGCCCTTGAGCGGTAAGGCGCTCCGCTCGCAGCGCGAGATGCAGACGCATCTCGTCTTCAAGGTCCGCGGTGGCACGATCGCGGTGCCACAGGTTGCAGAGTCGCCGCCACCACTCGCCGGCGATCATCGCGCCAGCTCCGGACCAAGAATGCAGGCGATGGCGTGCGTGACCCGGCGATAGCTCGCCACTTCATGCGCCAGCTGTTTCCGTCCGGCGGCGGTGAGCCGGTAATAGCGTGCACGGCGATTCTCCGAGGTCCGACCCCACGTACCGGCAATCCAGCCCTTGAGCAGCATGCGTTGCAGTGCAGGGTAGAGCGATCCCTCTTCCACCCGCAGCACGTCGTCTGCGACGCGTTCAATGGCTTCGGCGATCCCGAATCCGTGAAGATCGTCGCGGTGCGCGAGGGTGCGCAGGATCAGCATATCGAGGGTCCCTGGAGGGATTGGCGCGTGGGAGTCGGTCATGACATAGATAATCTATGTTATGCCGCAGCCCCCGCAAGGAGCTCAGTCTCCCGCCATCTCGACCGCCCCGCCCCGGCCCTTGCTGAGAAAGAAGACCAGCGGCAATCCCACCAGAAACAGGATGGTCACGAGCTGAAAAATGTGATTGAACGCCAGCGTCGACGCCTGGCGCTCGGCCTCGCCGTTGAGAATCTCGAGCGCGCGTTGATGCGCGACGATGGGATCCGCACCGGCGCGTGCCAAGGCCGCAGCGGTGCGGTCGATGAATGACATTGCTCCCGGATTGGCAACACCGGCGCCCTCGGCCAGCGTGTCGTGGTAGCGCGTCGTCGCTGCGGCGAGCTGGGTAGCCGCGATCGCGATGCCGATGCTGCCGAACACCTGACGAACCACGTTGTATAGTCCCGTCGCCTGCGTCATCTGCGGCTTGGGGATGGTCGACAGCGCCGAGGTTGACAGTGCCACAAAAATCAGCGAGAACCCGACGCCTTGCCATGCTTGCGGCCAGACGATATCGCGCATGCCGACCGCGGTGGTGAGATGCGACATCGCCCAGAAGCCGTACGCCGTGACGATGAGACCAGTTCCGACCAGAAGGCGCGGGCCGAGCCGGTTGTAGAAGCGTCCGCCAATTGGCATCAGCAACGCCATCGCCAGCGATCGCGGGATCATCGCGATGCCGGATTGCGTGGCGTCAAAGCCGATCAGGTTCTGCAGGAAAAGCGGCAGGAGAAACAGCGAGCCGTTGAGTCCAAGGCCCAGTACACCGCCGATCGCCGTCGCCGAGCTGAACGAGACGTTGCGCAGAATGCGCAGGTTGACGGCGGGACGTTCCACGCTGAGTTCGCGCCAGATAAACAGGACCAGTCCCACCGCCGCCACGACGGCCAGGCGCACGATGAATGATGAGTCGAACCAGTTCTCGCGTTCGCCTTCTTCGAGCATCAGTTGCAGCGCGCCTAGCCCCACGACCAGGAGGCCGAGCCCGGGAAAATCGATATAGCCCTTTTCGCGGACCAGATACGGTGGATCCTTGATGAACCGCGTCACCATCAGGACGTTGATGATGCCAATGGGCACATTGATGTAGAAGATCCACGGCCACGAATAGTTGTCGGTGAGCCAGCCTCCGAGTGTCGGACCGAATGCCGGTGCGAGCACTACGCCGAGGCCATAGATCCCCATGGCAATGCCCTGCTCCTCGATCGGAAATGTTTCGCGCAGGATGGCCTGGGACACCGTCATCAGCACACCGCCACCGACTCCCTGACAAATCCGGAAGCCCACCATCACCGGCAGCGTGTGCGCCAGCCCGCACGCCATGGACGCGGTGGTGAAAAGGATGGCACTTGCGAGGTAGAAATTCCTGCGGCCAAAGCGCGCACTCAGCAGCGCGGTGATCGGCATGATGATGACGTTCGCGAGGATATAGCCGGTGATGACCCAGGTGATTTCTTCGATCGTGACGCCGAGCGAGCCGCTCATGTCGGGCAGCGCGACATTGACAATGCTCGAGTCGAGCGCGGCCATGATCGAGCCCGTCATGACGCTCGCCGTGATCAGCCACTTGTTGGGCGCTCGGGCCGCACGCTCGCCGGTCGACGTCATCGTGGGATGGTAGTCGGGTAGTCGGGGGTGCGCTTGGTGGCACGGCGCAGTAGCTGCAACGCGTGCGGACGATTAGCATATCGAGCGTCTCCGGAGGTGTTGCTCGCGTGAGAATCCGAGGTGGCATGCCTGGACAACCCCTGAGGCGGCGGCGCGTTCGGTGATCGGGCGCGCGTGGATCGCGGCGCTCGTGCTCGCGGCGTCGCCCGTTGCGGCGCAGTCGCCGGCGCCTGCGATGTCGTTGACACTGGCCCAGGCGCTGGCCCGTGCCGATTCCACCAGTCCCGCGGTGGGGATCGCTCAGGCCGGTGTGACGACCGCGCAGGCAGGATGGCTTCGGGCGCGCGCCGGCTATCTGCCGCAACTGAGTGGCACGGCGACCTACACGCGCACGCTCGCGTCGGAGTTTTCGGGACTGGTCAGCGGCAGCCCGGCCGACACGTTTCCCGCGCCCACCAACTGCACGCATTTCCACGCCAATCCGTCGCTGCCGGTGACCGATCGTCTCGATTCGCTCGAACGCGGGCTCGAGTGTGCTGGTACGGACGGCTTCAACCTCTCATCGCTGCCGTTCGGGCAGGCGAATACCTGGAGCTTTGGGCTGACCGGTTCGCAGTCGCTCTTTGACCGGCGGATTCACGGCCAGGTGGCCGCCGCCAACGCCACGCGCGATCAGGCGACGATCGAAGTCGACGCGCAGCACGCCGCCGCGGCGCTTGCCACCGCACAGGCCTACTTTGACGCACAGCTCGCGCAGCGGCTCGTCGACATCGCCGATTCCACGCTCGCGCAGGCGCAGCGCACCTACGATCAGACACGTCTCGAGCGCCAAGTCGGCAACGCGGCCGAGTTCGATCAGCTCCGCGCCAGCGTGGCACGCGACAATCAGAACCCCGTGGTGATCCAGCGTCGCGCACAGCGGGATCTTGCGGTGCTGCGACTGCTGCAGCTCCTGGATCTTCCCGCGGGAACATCGGTGCTGCTCACCACCCCCTTGAGCGACACGGGTGCCGTGCCACTGCCAGCCGCGGTGGCCCGCGTTGCCACGCGCGACACCGCGGTCATGTCACGGGCACCGGTCCGCGAGGCGCAGGCGTCGCTCGCCGCAAGTGATGCGCAGCTCGGGTCCGCTCGCGCGGAGCATCTGCCGACCCTCGGACTGTCGAGCACCTATTCCAAGATCGACTTTCCGGCCAAGGTCTTCTCCTTCAGCCGTTTCCTCACGGACTGGGAAGTGAACGTCCAGCTTTCGGTGCCGATCTTCAACGGTGGCCGCATGCACGCCGATGCGATTGCCGCGGAGGCGACGCGTGACGTATCCGCGCTGCGGGTCAAGCAAGCCGAGCAGCAGGCGCAGCTCGACGTGCAGGACGCCGCGAATCAGCTCGTGTCGGCTCGCTCGGCCTGGCAGGCGAGCCTGGGTACCATCGATCAGGCGACTCGGGCGTATTCGATCGCAGAGCTGCGCTACGAGAATGGATTGTCCACGTTGACCGACGTCGCGGATGCGCGGTTGCAGCTGGGACAGGCACAGGCAAACACCGCGCAGGCGCTGCATGACCTGCAGATCGCGCGCATCCGGCTCCTGCTGTTGCCCGAACTGCCGTTCAGCGGCGCGAGCGCCGGGAGTGCGCCGGCGATGAGCGGCGGCGCAAACGCCGGAAGTGGCGGCAACACCACTGCAGCACCGCCGGTGGCGGGATCGGCCAACCCGGCGATTCCTGGAGCCGGTGCCAACGCTTCGCGGGGAGGATCCTGAGTGCCCGTGCTCCATCGCAATCTGGTTCGGCTGCTGCCGCTGGTGCTCGCAGTGGCGGCGTGCAATCGGGGTGCCGCGCCACCGCAGGACGCGAACGCGCCGCTCGAGGTTGCCGCGACGAGCACGGTGGTGCTCGACTCCGCTCTCCTGCAGAGCGGGCCGCAGTTCTCCGGCACGCTGGTGCCCGACCGCGCCGCGCAACTGCGGGCGCAGGTCGCGGGTCCGGTGCTCGCGCTGTATGCAGAAGAGGGCTCGCCCGTCACGGCGGGAATGCCGGTGGCGCTCATCGACACCACGACGCTGGCTGAAGCGGCGCGATCGGCCCATTCGCAACTCGCAAGTGCGCAGCTTGGGGCGGATGTGGCCAAGCGGAACTATGACCGCTCGGTCACGCTGCACAGCGCCGGTGCCATCGCCGATCGCGACCTGGAGACCGCACACAATCAGAGCGCCATGGCCGATGCGGCGGTGGCTGACGCCACGAGCAAACGGGCCACCGCGGAAAAGCAGCTGGCGAATGCCGTCGTGCGGGCGCCATTTGCGGGAGTGGTGAGCGAACGGCCTGCGAGCACGGGCGATGTGCTGCAGGTCGGGGCGCTCATTCTGACGGTGGTCGATCCGACAGTGCTCCGGCTCGAAGCGTCGGTCGCCGCGGAATATCTCGCGGCGGTCCACGTCGGGACGCGCGTGGCCTTTACGGTCAACGGCGATTCAACGCACTACCACGAGGCGCGTGTCGCGCGCATCAACCCCGCCGTCGACTCGGTCACACGGCAGGTGCGTCTGTATATCAGCGTGCCGAACGCGGATCGCAGCCTTGCGACCGGGCTCTTTGCCGAGGGAAGGGTGACGGTCGCAGAGCGGCGCGCACTTGCGCTGCCGCTGGACGCCATCGATCGCACCACGTCGACACCATCGGTGCGGCGCGTTCGCGGCGGCAAGGTCGCCGTTATCCCTGTCACCCTTGGTCTGCGCGATGAGGTCGCCGAGCGGGTGGAGGTGACTGGTGCCGTCGCTCGCGGCGACACCCTTCTCATTGGTGCGGCGCTCACCACGCCTGCCGGAGCGGTCGTGCGGATCACGCACGCCGATCGCTGAGGCCACCATGCGCCGCATGTGGATTTCCGACTTCGCCATTCGCAAGCCGCTGATCACGGTGGTGGTGATGCTCACGCTCGTGGCCTTTGGCCTGGCGGCCTTGCTCAACCTGCACACGGACGAGTTTCCCGATATCAGCCAGCCGATCGTCTCGGTGAGCATTTCATATCCGGGTGCCGCACCCGACGTGGTCGAGCGCGAGATCATCGATCCGATCGAAGAGGCCATCTACGGCATCTCCGGTGTCGACCGCACCAAGACCACGGCGAATGCGGTCGACGGGCTGGCGCAGTTCACCGTCTTCTTTGATTTCCAGAAGCCGGTGGCCGAAGCGGCGCAGGACGTGCGCGACGCCATTTCGACCATTCGCAACAACCTTCCTGACGAAATGGAAGAGCCGGTGATCTCGCGCTTCGATCCGTCGGAGCTTTCGATTCTGTCGCTCACCATCACCGCACCCAACATGGATGTGCGGTCGCTGACGGAAGTGGCCGATCCAACCGTGGTGCGGACGTTGCGTTCCGTGCCCGGCGTGGCGGAAGCCGATGTGGTGGGTGGTTCCTATCCCGAAATGACGGTGCAGCTGCGGCCCGACGCCATGCAGGCCGCCGGCGTGGGCGTCAACGACATTGTGACCGCGCTGGGCGCGCAGAATCTTGCCGCGCCAGTGGGACGGCTCAATGGTCCGCAAGAGGAGCAGTCGATCCGGCTCAAGGGGCGGCCGGAAGACGCGGCGGCGTTCCGGCAGGTGGTCGTCACTCAGCGTAACGGGACACTGATCCGTCTTGGGGACGTTGCGGACGTGTTTGAAGGCAGCGAAGAGCAGCGCACGGCCGCGGTGTTCAATGGGCATGACGCGGTGGGCATCGAGGTCAAGAAGGCGAAGGGATATTCGACGACGCAAGTGGTCGATCAACTCAAGGGAGAAATCGCACGGCTGCAGCCGACGCTGCCGGGCGGCGTCAAGATTGACGTGGTGCGCGACGCCGGGTTCCGGGTCACCAAGGCCGTCGACAACGTGCAGTCGGCGCTGATCGAAGGCGCAGTGCTCACGGTGCTGGTGGTCTTCCTGTTC
>DATAVM010000125.1:0-32142 GCA_036267775.1 Gemmatimonadales bacterium | reverse complement strand
GGCACCGATACCGCGATGATGAATCCCGCATTTGCGCATGCCAAAGTGCCCGGACTGCTCGTGTGGCAGGTGGACGACGAGCGCATCGCGCAGGGATTGCCCACCAATCAGGTCAACACCGGCACCCGCCAGGGGCTCGAGCTCATTCAGGCCGATGGACTCGATCAACTCCGCACACCGGGAAGCGTCAATCGCGGCGACGGCGGCGATCCGTACCCCGGCACCACCGCGAATCATGACTTTGGTCTCGCGACCACTCCCGCGGCGGTCGCATGGAATCTCGACCCGTTTAACATCCGGCTCGATCATATCAGCAACGCTGCGGGAACAGTGACGTTCCGCTACGTGCATCGTGCGGCGACGCTCATTGCCTCCGCGTCGCCAACGGCGCGAGTGACGGTCAACGGCCTCACCACCAGCAGCTATTCGGAGGTCATCGCGCCGGGCGATGCGATCAGCGTGAGCGCGGACTCGACGCAGCTCTCGTTCGACGGACGCTCGGCGTCACGCTTTCTTGCGTGGAGCGACGGCGGTGCGCGCACTCACACCATCACCGCCCGGGCCGGCGCGCCCGATACCGTGCACGCGATGTTCAGCACCACCAACCGGCTGCGCGTCACGGTGAGCGGTCCCGGTAGCGTCACGTCGAGCGCGGCGGGCGCGACGACGGGCGGCGTGTTTCTCGATGCGAGCACCCTTGTGCACCTGACGGCGCAGGCCGCCACCGGCGCCGAGTTTGTCGGGTGGCGCGGCGATACGGTCACGCGCAATAGCGCGGCGGATGTGAGCATGAGTGCGCCGCGCGATCTGATCGCGCAGTTCACGTCGACCGTTGCCGTCGATGGCGCCGCGGCCGTTCGCGCATTGCTTGGTGGCACGCCGCTGCCGAGCGCGACGAGTACCTATCTGGACACCATCGGCAACCAGAACGGCGTGTTCGATGTGGGCGATTATCTCGCGTGGCTCGCGCGAACCGGCGGGCAGCTGCCCGCGGCGCTGAGCCGCCTGGCAAACTTCAAACGATGAAGCGAATCCTCGTGGCGGCGTTGCTGCTTGCGGCGTGTCATGGCGATGTGGCCGGCCCGCACGCGGGCTCCCTTGCCGTGACCATGTCGGGGAGCGGCGCCGGTGACGGCGCACTCGTCTTCACGGTGAGCGGCGGCGCGGTCTCGGCCGTCCACGCGGCAGCCGGATATCAGATTGCGGTGCAGAACGATGATGCCGGTACACACGTGATACTCGTGGGCCCGATCGCCGCCGGCGTGGTCGCGACGGTGGACGTTCCCGACCTCGCGCTCGCTGCAAGCTACGTCGCCACGGTCGATCAGGCGGCCGATGGCGCGTCCTTTGTCCTGCGCGATCCTGCGGCATATCGTCTCGCGTTGGCCGTCGCGCCATGACGTCGCGACGCGTGGCGGTGGTGGGCGGCGGCATGGCGGGACTCGCCGCGGCGTGGCGTGCCGCTTCTCTCGGCGCCGATGTTGTGATCTACGAAGCGGCGGAACGTCCGGGCGGCGCGGTGCGGAGCGTGGTGCGCGATGGCTGGATTGCCGAGGCGGGGCCGCATCTGATCGCCGCGGCCGACCCGCTCATCCAGGCGCTGCTCGGTGCGGCGGCATTTGCGCAAGTCGGCGTGCGGCCCGGTCCCAACGTGCGTCGCAACTACGTGCTTCACGGTGGCCAGGTCGTTCCGCTGCCGGTGTCGGTGGCCGAACTCAGCAGCACACCGCTGCTCTCGCTGGGCGGCCGGCTGCGCTTTGCCAGAGATCTGGTCATGGCCGCGGGTGCGCCATCGGCAGAAGAGACGGTCGACGCGTTTGCACGGCGCCGCTTTGGCGATGAAGTGGCCGAGCGCCTGTTCGATCCGCGCGTGACGAGTACCATCTGCGGCGATCCGCGCGCGGTACTCGCCGCCGATGCCTTTCCCGTCGAGACCGGTTTTGAACGATCGCACGGTTCGGTCCTGCGCGGCTCGATCGCCGGGCGGATGGCCGCGCGCCGTCGCGCACGCACCCCGCTCGCGGGAAGTTGGGGATGCATCGGTGGTCTCACGCAACTTGCGGAACAGCTGGCCGCCCAGGGCGGCGCCACGGTGCACACGGGGACGGCGGTGGAACGGGTCGCGTGCATGACGGATGGTGTTGCCATCGAGTTCGCCTCGGGCGCGCGCAACATGTTTGACGCAGTCATCCTCGCCCTGCCGGCCGTTGCGACCGGACACGTCATGCGGGATGGCGGACCGGCCGCGGCGGCGATCGCCGAAATGCCGCACGCATCGGTCGCGGTCGTTTCACTCGGGTTCGCGCGCGATCAGGTCGACCATCCGCTCGATGGCTATCGGTTGATCGTTCCCTCGAGTGCGCAACGCGATCTTCTTTCGGTGGTCTTCGCCTCATCGATCCTTCCCGCGCGCGCCCCCGATGGTCATGTCCTCCTCACCATGACGGTCGGCGGGGCACTCCGTCCGGACCTGGCGGAAGCCGCCGCGGATCGACTGGTGCCCCTGATGCTGGCGGAACTGCGAACGTTGCTCGGTGTTCGCGGTCAGCCGGTTTTTTCGGAAATCAGCCATTGGCCACGGGCATTGCCGCAGCCGGTCGCTGGTCACGCGGCCCGGCTGGCGGCCGCCGACCAATTGGAATGTTCCACTGGGGGACTGGCGCTCACGGGTTCTTGGCGCGATGGTAGTGCAATCAGCAACGTGCTGCTCGGCGGAATCCGTGCTGCGGATCGCATCGCGGAGCGGCAGGGCTGGAACCGTTCAACCTCACCGGAAAGATGATCATGACACGAGTCGTTGCCATCAGCTGCACCGCGCTCTTTGCGGCCCTTCCGCTCGCGGCGCAGACGCCCGCGACCGCACCCGCCGCGCCGGCTGCGCCGGTCAAGGGCGTCACGGTGGAAGGGATCACGGAATACACGCTCGGCAACGGTCTCAAGGTCCTTCTGTTTCCGGACAACTCGAAGCCGCAGACCACCGTCAACATCACCTATCTGGTGGGCTCGCGGTTTGAAGGGTACGGCGAGACCGGAATGGCGCACCTGCTCGAACACCTGATGTTCAAGGGGTCGACGCACCATACCAACGTGCCGCAGGAACTCTCGGAACACGGTGCTCAACCCAACGGCACCACGTGGTACGACCGAACCAACTATTTCGAGAGCTTCCCTGCCAAGGACGCGAATCTGCGCTGGGCGCTCGAGCTCGAGTCCGATCGCATGGTGCATTCATTCATCGCGAAGAAGGATCTCGAGAGCGAAATGACGGTGGTGCGCAACGAGTACGAGTCGGGCGAGAACGATCCCGGCAACATTCTGCTTGAGCGGATCATGTCGACGGCGTACCTCTGGCATAACTACGGCAAGAGCACCATTGGCGCCCGGAGCGACATCGAGCAGGTGCCGATCGAGCGGCTCCAGGCGTTCTATCATCGCTACTACGAGCCCGACAACGCGGTGCTGGTGATCGCGGGGCGGTTTGTGCCGGCGACGGCGCTCGCAATGGTGCAGCAGACCTTTGGCGTGGTGCCGCGCCCGCGGCGGACCGGCGATATGCGGCTCTGGTCGACGTACACCGCGGAGCCGACGCAGGACGGCGAGCGCAGCGTCACACTCAAGCGCGTGGGTGATGTGCAGGCGCTCGGGATGGCGTGGCACGTCCCGGCGGGATCGCATCCGGATTTCCCCGCGATCGAAGTGCTGGCGTCCGTGCTGTCGTCCCAGCCGACGGGCCGCCTCTACCGCTCGGTGGTGACCACGGGCAAGGCGACGAGCATCAACGCGTTCGCGTTCCAGCTCAAGGAACCGGGCGTGCTGGTCGTGCAGGCGCAGGTCAAGAAGACCGACAACCTGCTCGCCGCGCGCGACGCGGTGAACGAGAGCGTCGATTCGATGCTGACGACCGCTCCAGTCACCAAGGAAGAAGTGGAGCGTGCCAAGGCGGAGCTGCTGAGCGGCATCGCGCTTGAGCTCACCAGTTCGGGCGACGTGGGGCTCGCACTGTCCGAATGGGTGGCGATGGGCGACTGGCGGTTCATCTTCGTCGATCGTGACCGGATCAAGCAGGTGACGGCGGAGGATGTGATGCGCGTGGCGCACGCCTACCTCAAGCCGGACAATCGTACCGTCGGCCTGTTCTATCCGGACGCATCGCCGCAGCGCGCCGATATTCCCGCGGCGATCGGTGTGGCGGCGGTCGCGCGCGCCTATCACGGGGACAGCGCGCTGGCCGTGGGCGAGGACTTCGACGCCACACCCGCCAACATCGACCGGCGGACCCAGCACGGCCAGCTCGGCAACGGACTCAAGTACGCGTTGCTGCCCAAGAAGACCCGGGGCGGCGCGGTGCAGCTCAGCATGCAGCTCCATTTTGGCACCGAGCAGGCGCTGATGAACAAGGGTGCCGCGCCCGACATGGCGGCGGACATGCTGATGCGCGGCACGACGCTGCACACGCGGCAGCAGATCGTCGACACGCTCAATCTGCTGCAGGCGCAGGTCGCGATGAGCGGCAACGCCGAGGGGGCGAATGTGACCGTGACGGTCACGCGCCAGCACCTTGCCGATGCGCTCCGGGTGATGGCCGAAGTGCTGCGGCAACCCGCCTTCGATGCGAAGGAGTTCGATCTCCTCCGCCAGCAAGATCTCACCAGCCTGGAGTCGGGACGATCCGATCCGCAGGCGCAGGCCGTGCTCGCCATTCAACGCGCGCTCTCCGCTGCGCCCAAGGGCCATCCGGACTATGTCGGCACGCTGGATGAGAGCGTCGCCGATTACACCGCGGCCAAGCTGGACGACGCCAAGCGCTTCTACCATGACTTCTATGGCGCGTCCAACGGCGACATCGGCATTGTGGGCGACTTCAGCGCCGACTCGGTCCGTGCGGTGCTTGTCGCCACGCTCGGCGACTGGAAGAGTCCCGCGCCGTATGCGCGCGTCAAGACGCCCACGCACACCGTCGCACCGCTCAACGTGTCGCTCGCCACGCCCGACAAGGCCAACGCGATCTTCCTTGCGGGCAAGACGCTGCCGCTGAACGACGATTCGCCCGACTACGCCACGCTGATGCTTGCCGACTACATGCTCGGCGGCGGCTTCCTCAATTCGCGGCTGGCGACGCGGATCCGTCAGAAGGACGGCCTCTCCTATGGCGTGGGCTCGCAGTTTGCGCCCACGACGCTCGATTCCGCGTCCGTCTTTGAGGTGTACGCGATCTATGCGCCGGAAAACCGCGATCATGTGGCCAGCGACTTTGTGGACGAGATGAACCGCGCGATCAAGTCCGGCTTTACCGCGGACGAGATCGCCAAGGCGAAGGAAGGGATTCTCGGCGACCGGCAGATCGCGCGTTCGGACGATCGCAATGTCGCCGCGCGGCTCAGCACTAATCTTTTCTACGGCGACAGCTTCTCGAAGTCGGGCAAGATCGATGCGGCGCTCTCCAGCGTGACCGCGGCCCAGCTGCAGGCCGCGGTGGCCAGGTATCTCGATCCGGCGTCGATGGCAGTGGTCAAGGCCGGGGACTTTGACAAGAAGCCGCCGACCGTCATCAAGCCTTGAGTTGGCGTGCGGCGAGTGCCTTTGTCATGGCAGGCACGAGCCGCTGGCGAGTGGTGAGCATTGCGGCCCATGGATCGGCGGGCCGGCGTCCCTTCATGAGCGAGACAAGCGTGACCTGATTGGCGGCGCGTGTCGCCGCGAGGCGGGTCCAGGGCAGGGGGGCCGATACGGCTCCGCCTGCCCGCGCGCGTGTCGACCATGGCGCAATCCATGTGGCGCCGCGGGTGTTGCGGAGCCAGTCGATGAAGATCTTTCCGCCGCGCTCCGCCTTGGCCATGCGCGAGACGTATTGCGCCGGATCGCGCGCGGCCATGTATTCGGCCAGAGCTCGCGCGAAGCTGGAGACCTCTTCCCACGTGCCGCGCCGGGCGATCGGCACCACGACGTGCACGCCCTTGCCGCCGGTCAGCTTGATCCAGCTCTCGAGCCCCAGGTGCTGCAGAACGCCGCGGACATCGCGAGCGGCGTCGCGCACGCGCGACCACGGCACACCATCGCCGGGGTCGAGATCGAAGACCACTCGGTCCGGCGCTTCGACATTGTCGGCGCGCACACTCCAGAGGTGCAGCTCGAGTGCGCCGAATTGCACCAGCGAGACCAGGCCCGCTGCGTTGTTGACCACGAGATACTCGCGCGTGCCGTTCTTTTCGGTGATGGACACCGTGCCGAGGCCGGGTGGGAGCTTGCCACTCCAGTGCTTCTGGAAAAAACATTCACCGGCCATGCCTTCGGGACAGCGCACGATGGACACTGGCCGTCCGACCACATGCGGCAGGATGAGCGGTGCGATCCGTTCGTAGTAGGCGGCGACATCGCGCTTGCGAATGGTCGGCCGCGTGTAAATCACGCGGTCGGGATGAGTGAGCGTGCTGCCCGCGTCCGTCATGATCTCTTCTCCTCCCGCATCGGCGGGGTCGCGGTCGGTCCGGATTCCCACCAACGCCGGATGACGCAGCCGGCCATCGGCGGTCCATTCCGAAAAGCCTACTTCCACAATGACGACCGGATCGACCCAGATCGTACCGGCCGGGGTTCCCTTGGGCGTGGGGGTCACCGGCGGTGTGGCGCGCGTGAGCGGCAACAGTCGCCGATGAAGATCGGCGAGCATGGCGGCCGACATTCCGGTCCCGACGCGGCCCGCGTAGCGCAGGACATCGCCGGCGTCGCGCACCGCGAGCAGAAGCGAGCCGATATGTTCGCGGCTGCCGCGTGGCGGCGTGAATCCCGCCACCAGAAAATCCTGGCGGCCGCCGCACTTGGTCTTGACCCAGCCACGCCCGCGTCCGCTCGTATACGGCAGGTCGCGGCGCTTGCTCACCACACCTTCGAGCCCCAGCTTGCACGCGGCGCCAAGAATCTCGTCGCCGCGCCCCGCAATCGATGCGCTGAACTGTACCGCACCACGGCGTCGGCCGAGCAGTCCGCGGAGCATCTTCTGTCGCGCGTCGAGCGATTCGCCGCGAAGATCCTTGCCGTTGAGCGCGAGCAGATCGAATACGAAATAGACGAGCGGCACTCTCGCGGTGCCGTCGAGCGCGCCCTGGAGCAACTGGAAGCGCGAGCGTCCTTCCGCGTCGAGCGCGACCGCTTCGCCGTCGAGGATCGCCGAGCGAACCGGGAGGGAGTGGAAGCCGTCCGCGATGGCAGGGAACTTTGCCGTCCAGTCGAGTCCCGTGCGCGTGAGCAGGCGCACCGCACCGCTGGCAACGTGCGCCTGCAACCGATAGCCGTCGTATTTGATCTCGTGCCGCCAACCGGCGCCGCCGGGAACCTCGGTGACGAGCGACGCGAGTTGGGGCGGAATGAACGCCCGCCGCGCCGCTCGCGCCGGCACCGTCACGCGGTCCTGCGGTGGGTGCGCGGTGAGCGCCGGCGGGTCGCCGCGCGCGCCTGGCCGCCCTTGGGCAGGCTCTGCCGAAGCGCGGCCACCAGATCGAGCACTTTGGGCTCGTGCGTCGCACGCGGCGGTTCCTTGGCCTGCTTTGCACCGCGGTGCGAAGCGCGCTCCTTCACCAGCTTGAGAATGTCGTCACGATACGTGTCGCGGAACTGCTCCGGCTCCCACGCCATGTCCATCGCGTTCATCAGCTGGGACGCCATCTCACGCTCGGCCGGGCGAAGGGCCTTGGCGGCCGAGCGCAGCGCGGGACGATCGACGTTGGTGGGCGTGCGCATCTCGCTCTCGTAGCGGAGAAGCTGGGCCACCAGAATGTCGTCGTACGGATAGATGGCAGTCACGTATTGCCGCGTGTGCAGCACGACCTGCGCGATCGCGACCCGCCCACTGCGCTGCAGCGTATCGTGGAAGAGCGCGAATGGCTTGTCGGCGCCCTTGCCGGGAATCACAAAGTACGGCCGCGCCAGAAAGATCGGCGGAATCTCGATACCCTTCACAAAGCCGACGATATCGATGGCGCGGCTTGCCTTGGGATTCGCGGCCTTGATGTCCGTGTCATTGAGCACGACATAGTGATTGGGCGAGACGGCGTAGCCGCGGACAATGTCGCTGGTGTCCACGGTCTTGCCCGTCGACTTGTTGAACTTCTGATAGCCGATTCGCGCCATGTCGCGGCGATCGAGCAGGTCGAGATCGAGCCGTTCGGGTGCTTCCACGGTTTCAAGCTCGACGCCGATCGACACGAGGCCGAAGCTCAGACTCCCTTTCCAGATGGCGCGTGCCATAGAGCCTCCTTTTGTGCCGGAGACGCCGACACGCGCAACGATGTGCACCAGTGCGCCGCCGCCATGTGCGCCGGCTACGGCCTCCGACGTCATCTCGCAAGACGGGAGTGGACGATCACCTACGACGGAGGCAGTATGCTGCGCATGGCTCTGGGCTTTTTCATCATCGCAATCATTGCCGCGGTGCTCGGCTTCGGCGGGATCGCCGGAGCGGCGGTCGGCATTGCGAAGATTCTGTTTTTCATCTTCCTGATCGGCTTCCTGATCACCCTGGTGCTGGGCCTCATGGCCGGGCGGGCGGTGGTCAAATGACGCCGCGGCGACCGCGCGTCGTGCCGCTGCTCTGGGCCATCATTGCCGGCGGAATGGCGACGGCGGCGCCGGTCGCTGTCCGGGCGCAGTCGCTCGACATCAAGGCCGGCTATTCCTACGCGACGCTTTCGAACAAGCAGCCGGACTGGAACAACCGGTCGGGTTTTGCGGGCGGCCTGGGCTTCGATCTCACGTCGAGCGTGCTCGGCCTCGAGCCCGAAGTGCTCTACGTGCAAAAGGGAGTGACCTTCACCGGTGCGCCGACCAGCAGCGCGCCCAAGCTCGACTATCTCGAGATCCCGGTCCTGATCAAGCTCACCGCTCCGACGCCGGGCATTCAGCCCTTTGGATACGTCGGACCGTCGGTGTCGTTTCGGCTGACGTGCACATTCGCAGACAGTGACTGCGGCAGCACCGTCAAGAGCACCGATTGGGGTGTGCTGTTCGGCGCCGGGATCAAGTTCGCCGGGGCCATCTCGATCGAAGGCCGCTACACCTGGGGCCTCCAGAACATTCACGACATCAGCGCTGGCGTCGCCAACCAGACGCGGACCTTTCTGATTCTGGCCGGCGTCTCGCTCTAGTCGTCTGGCAGGCAGCATCCTGGCGCCCCGGTTCGTCTGAGCCGGGGCGCTTGGTGTTTTTGCCGGGCTGGCTAATGGGAACAGAGGGGGACACTTTGCTCAGACCGCCAATATTGTCCGTCAGGAGTCGCGATGGCCCCGTTTCCAGGCCAGGAAGTCCGTTCACTCCCCGGATCCAGCGATCCGGCCCTCGGCGCACCGCGCCGCCGGCTGTCGCTGCGCGCCAAGATCGCCCTGGCGGCGTTCACCGGTCTCGTCATCCTGCTGGCGGTCTCCGCCGTCACCGTCGTCAGCGCGATCCGGATTCGTCGCTCCTTCCTTGAGCTCTCCCGGCTGCACCTGATCGCCGAGACCATTCGCACGTTCAACAACACGATGCTGAGCCTGGAGAGCGGGCAACGCGGCTATCTCCTCACCGGCGACACGACGTATCTCGCGCAGTACGACACCGCGCTCAATGTGATTCAGCGACGGCTCGACAGTCTGCATCGCGCGGGCACGCCCGTGCCGGCCGATTCGGGCCGACTGGCCGCCATCGATTCACTGCTGCAGGCGCAGATTATCAACATGAACGCCACCATCAGCACGTACCGCACTACCGGCCTCGCGGCAGCCCTGGCACTGGTGCGCACCAATCGCGGTCTCCGGATCACGGACAGCCTGCGCTCGACGCTCCGTCCGCTCAGCCGCGCGGAAGAGGCCCAACGCCTTCAGGTGGCGCAGCTCAGCGGGCGAACAGGCCGGTTGCTGATTCTCGCGGAAGTGCTCGGTGGGCTGCTGGCCGTCGGCCTGGTGGTGGTGGCACTGCGGCAGATCTACGGCGACCTGGACCGGCGCGAGGCCGCGGAAGCGTCGCTGCGGCGTTCGGAGCGCTTTCTGGACTCGATGGTCGATCTGATGCCGATGATGGTCTTCGTGAAAGACGCCCGCGATCTCAAGTACCTGCGCATGAATCAGGCGTCGATCAAGATCATGGGACGTTCGCGCGAAGAGCTGATCGGGAAGACGGACTTTGACCTTTTTCCGGAACCGATCGCCCAGGCGCATGAAACGCTCGACCGCGAAGTCCTCAGCGGGACGTCGCCGCAGGAAGTGATGGAGGAGGTGCCGCTCGGCCCCGACGGCGAGATACGCACGTTCTACCGCCGCAAGATTGCGTTGCGAGACGAGCAGACCGGAGAGCCGGCGTTCGTGCTCGGTGTGTCGGAGGACATCACCGATCGCAAGCGCGTCGAGGCGCAGATTCTCAAATCGCGCCAGGACGCCGAAGACGCCAGCCGGGCCAAGTCGGACTTTCTGGCGCGGATGAGCCACGAATTGCGCACGCCGCTCAACTCGATCATCGGCTTCTCGCAGCTGCTCGATGAGCAGAACTTCGGGCCGCTCAACGAACGCCAGCAGCGCTATGTGACGCATGTGCTCACCAGCGGCCGGCAACTGCTTGAGTTGATCAACGACATCCTCGACCTCTCCAAGGTCGAAGCCGGACGGATGGAGTTGTCGCTGGTCGAGACCGATGTGCTCCTGCTGATGCGCGAGGCGCTCGCGTTTGTGGAACCGCTCGCCGCCGCCAAGAAGATGCGGCTGGTGCTCGATGTGCCGGAGGCGCTGCCGGCGTTGCTCCTCGATCCTGGTCGCTTCCGGCAGATTCTCTACAACCTGCTCGGCAACGCACTCAAGTTCACACCGGCGAGCGGAACGATCACGCTGCGCGCGGCACTGCTGGGCAACAGCTCCGTGCGCATCACGGTGAGCGACACCGGCATCGGCATCGGGGCCGCCGATCTGGACCGCATTTTTGGGGAGTTCGAGCAGGTGGATTCCGATCTCGTCCGGGCGCATCAGGGTACCGGTCTTGGTTTGCCCCTCGCGCGGCGGCTGGCCGAATTGCACCGCGGCCGTCTGACCGCAGAGAGCGAGATCGGGCGGGGAAGTCACTTTCACCTGGAGCTCCCGGTGCTGACGCCTGCGCCGGTCGCGGGCGCGGCGTGAGTGGCCGCCGCGTGCTCGTGATCGAAGACAACCCGCTCAATATCGAATTGCTGACCGATCTGCTGGAAGGCATGGGGTGCGTCGTGGTGCCCGCACCGACCGGCGAAGCGGGACTCAGTGCCGCACTCGCCGCGCCGCCCGACCTGGCGCTCGTCGACCTGCGTCTGCCACGGCTGAGCGGGCTCGAGGTGCTGCACCTGATGCGCGAGCAGCCGACGTTGCGCGGCGTGCCGGTCATCGCGGTGACGGCGGAAGCGATGCAAGGCGACGAGGCGCGCACGCTCCGCGCCGGCTTTGACGGATATCTCAGCAAGCCGGTCGATGCCAGCCGCCTGCGCGAGCTCGTGCGCGACTATCTCTTTGTGGATCCGACGCAGTGAACGCGCCGTCGGGCGTCGAGCGGATCGGAACGACCGGCCGGATCCTCGTGGTCGACGACCAGGAATCCAATCGGCAGTTGTTGCGCGATCTGCTCGAGCACGACGGCCATCAGGTGCTCGAGGCCGCCGACGGCATCACCGCGCTGGACATGGCCGCGCGGATCGACCCCGATGTGATCCTGCTCGATGTGAGCATGCCCGGCCTCGATGGATTCGAAGTCTGTCGCCGACTGCGGGCCAGCGCCGGCACCCAGGCCACGCCAATTCTGCTCGTCACCGCCCTCGACCAGCGCGAACACCGGCTGCAGGGCGTGTCCGCCGGCGCCAATGATTATCTGGTAAAGCCCATCGACAGCGGCGAGGTCGCCCTGCGCGTGCGCAACGCCGTGCAGATGCGCGGCATGCATCGCCTGGTGGAAGAACAGTACCGGACGCTGCAGCGGGTCGAGCAACTGCGCGAGAACCTGGTGAGCATGGTGGCGCACGACATTCGCTCGCCGCTCACCGGATTGCGCGGCGTGTTCGATCTGGTGCAGGCGTCGCTGGCGGGCCAACTCTCGCCGACGCTCCTCGACATGCTCGCGGAAGGCACGCGGACGGTGGATCGCCTCGCCAATCTGGTGAGTGACATGCTCGATGTGAGCCGCATGGAAAGCGACGCGATGCCGCTGCATCCGCGCCCGTTGGAGTTGCGCCACCTGGTGGCCGACGCCGTGCGCATGGTCACGCCGCACGCGGCGGCGCATGACGTGACGCTCGCGGCTGCAGGCGAGACCGTCGAGGCCGTCGGCGACGCCGGGCTGATTCATCGGGTGGTCGTGAACCTGATCGCCAACGCCATCCGCTTTTCGCCGCCGCGCGGTGTCGTGACGGTGCAGGTGGGCTGGCATCAGGGCGACCCCGAGGTGCGTGTCCACGACCAGGGACCCGGTATACCGCTCGACCAGCATCAGCGGATCTTCGAGAAATTCGGCCAGCTCGACGGTGTCGTCCCCGACCGCGGCCGCACCAGTGGTCTCGGCTTGACCTTCTGCCGCATGGTCATCGAGCGCCATCGTGGCGCGATTGGCCTCGACAGCGCCCCCGGCGCCGGCAGCATCTTCTGGTTCCGCCTTCCCGTAACGGGCGCGTCACCCGTCTGATCGCCCGGCGAGCCGCGCCCTTGTCAATGGTTTAGTCATGAACTATCGTTGGCCTCCCCTCCTTACTATGGAGGCTGCGCGCGGAAGATCCGCGTCGCCACACTCAGCAACGAGGTCGTCGTGTTTGTGACTGGGAAGACCGTGCGACGGATCCAGGCGGGCGTTGGGCCACTGGCCATGCTGGCGGCAGCGGCGTGCGGCAAGTCCGCGCCGCCGCAGATGGCGATGCCGCCCGCGGCCGTGACCGTGATGCAGGTGCATCCCGAGCGCGTGGCGGAGACCTCGGAATTTGCCGGTGAAGTCGAGGCGGTGCGCGAAGTGGAAGTGCGCTCGCCGGTGGCGGGAATCATCATGGCGCAGCCGATTCCTGAAGGGGGCGAGGTAAACGCTGGCGATGTGCTCTTCCGCATCGACACGATCACCTACGCGGCCGCCTATCGGGGCGCTCAGGCACGCCTTGCCCAAGCGCAATCCGGTCTGGAGAACGCGACACGGACCCTCGCACGGCTGACACCGCTGCTGGCACAGCACGCCGTCGCGCAGAAGGATGTCGATGACGCGCAGACTCAGGAAGCGCAGGCGCGCGCCTCGGTTGATGAGGCGCGCTCGCAGGTCGACCAGACGCACAAGATGCTCAACGATGCCACCATCCGGGCCGAGATCACGGGCCGCGTCGGGAAGGCGAATCTGGTGCTCGGCGCGCGTGTCACCGGACCGGCGGAACTGCTCACCACGATTGACCAGCTCGATCCGGTGCGCGTCACCTTCCGGCCCTCCAGCGATCAAGTGCTCGCGTGGCGGCGCGATGCGCGCGCTGCCGCGGCCCTGAGCCCCGGCGGCTCGGCCCGCGTCCAGGTGGTGCTCCCCGACGGCTCCGTCTACCCGCAGGCCGGCAAGCTCGACTTTGTCGATCCCGTGATCGATCCGGCAACCGGGACCGAATCGTTTCGCGCCGAATTGCCCAATCCGCGCCATCTGCTGGTGCCGGGACAGTTTGTCCGCGTGCGTCTGGAAGGACTTGTTCGCGACAGCGCGCTCCTCGTGCCGCAGCGCTCGGTGGTGCAGTCGTTGGGACGGACGTCGGTGTTCGTGGTGGGAGCGGGCGATACGGTGCGTATCCGCGACGTACACGCGACCGCGTGGGTGGGCAGTCGCTGGCTGATCGATTCCGGTCTTGTCGCCGGTGAACGCGTCGTCGTTGACGGGGTGCAGAAGTCGCGGCCCGGTTCGGTGGTCAAGCCGACGCTCGTGACGGCCGACTCGGTGGCGGTCAAGCCATGACCGGGCAGCCGGGCTCGACGCCCGAAATCCGCTACTACTTCATTCGCCGGCCGGTGATGGCCGGGGTGATCGCGATCGTGATCACCCTGCTCGGGCTGTTCTCGCTCAAGTACATGCCAGTCAACCGCTACCCGTCGATCACGCCGCCGTCGATTCGCATCACGGCGGTCTATCCGGGTGCCACGGCGGAAGATGTCGCACGCGCCGTCGCCGCACCGATCGAGCAGCAGCTCTCGGGACTGCGCAGTCTTCTGTACTACAAGTCGTCGAACTCGAGCGACGGGAGCATGAGTCTCCAGGCGTTCTTCGACATCTCGCGCGACCAGGACCTCGCCGCGGTCGACGTGCAGAACGCCGTCAAGCTGGCCGAGCCGCAATTGCCGCAGGAAGTGGTGCGCAATGGCGTGGTGGTGACCAAGGCGCAGACGGACATTCTGCTCGTGGCGGCGCTGTCGTCCGACGATCCGCGCTACGACGCCAACTATCTCACCAACTACGCCACGCTGTATGTGGCGGATGAAGTGAAGCGTCTGCCCGGTGTCGGCGATGCGCAGGTCTTTGGCGGCGGCCAGTTCGCGATGCTGCTCGATCTCGATCCCGACCGCATGGCGCAGCTCGGTCTGACCGTGGACGACGTGGCAAACGCGGTGCGCGAGCAGAACACCCCCGCGCCGGCCGGCCGTCTGGGGCGCGAACCCGCGCCGCCGGGGACGGAGTTCACCCTGCCGGTCACCGCGCAGGGCCGTCTCGACACGCCGGAACAGTTCGAGAACATCATTCTGCGCGCCATGAAGAACGGGTCGATGGTCCGTCTCGGCGACATCGCCACCGTCAAGCTCGGCGGCCAGAGCGCGGATCTCGAAGGACGCCTCAACGGCAAGCCGACCACGTTCTTTCTGCTCTATCTGCAGCCGGGCGCCAACGCGCTTCGTGTCAAGAAAGAGCTGACCGACCGGATGACCGAATTGCAGCGATCGTTCCCGGTGGGCGTGACGTGGTCGGTGCCGTTCGACACGACACCCTTCATCGCGGCCTCGATTCAGGAGGTCGGCTGGACGCTGCTCGAAGCGATGGCACTCGTGACCCTGGTGGTTTTTCTCTTTCTCCAGTCATGGCGCGCCACGCTCATTCCAGTCCTGGCCGTACCGGTCTCGGTCATCGGCACCTTTGTGGGACTGCTGGCCTTCGGATTCTCCGTCAACGTGCTCACGCTCTTCGGTCTGGTGCTCGCGATCGGCATCGTGGTCGACGATGCCATCGTGGTGATCGAGAACGTCGAACGCATCATGGCGGACGAGGGTGTGTCGTCGCGCATCGCGGCGGATCGCGCGATGGGCCAGGTCGCCGGCGCACTGGTAGCGATCGTGCTCTCGCTCTGCGCGGTGTTCATTCCCGTCGCGTTCCTGGGGGGCATCACCGGCGCAATGTTCCGGCAGTTCTCCGTGACCATCGTGCTGGCGGTCGTGATCTCGGGAACGGTGGCATTGACGCTCACGCCGGCCTTGTGTGCACTGCTTCTCAAGGACGTGCCCGAGAAGGTGGAACACGGCCGGTTCTTCACCGCGTTCAATCACTTCTTTGATCGGATGCGCACCGGCTACACCGCCGCGGTGACGAGCGTGGTGGCCCGCCCCAAGACATGGCTGACGGTGTTTGCCGCGATCGTGGCGACGATCGTGGTGCTCTGGCAGCGCGTGCCGACGGCGTTCCTGCCGATCGAGGACAAGGGGTTCTTCGTCATCGGCATGCAACTGCCGAGCGGTGCTTCGCTGCAACGCACGCGCGCGGTGGTCGCGCGGGTGGAGAAGATGGTGCACGCCGAGAAGGCGGTGCGACAGACCGTGGCGCTGGTGGGTCTCGACATCCTCTCGTCCGCCAATCAGCCCAATGCCGCGGTGATCTTTGTGCAGCTGGCGCCCTGGGATGAACGCGGCAAGGGCCAATCGGCCGACGACGTGGTCGGCCGGCTCAACGGCGCGCTCTACGGCATGCCAGACGCCATCGCGTTCGCCTTCAACTTCCCCGAGATTCCCGGCCTCGGCACCACCGCGGGGCTGGAGCTCAACCTGCAGGCGCGCGGCGGGCAGAGCGTGTCCACGTTCAACGACCAGGTCAACGCCGCCGTCGCGGATCTGGCCAAGCAGCCGGAGCTTGCCGGGGTTGCGACCACGTTCCGGATCGACGCGCCGCGAGTACAGCTCGACGTCGACCGCGACGCGGTCAAGTCGCACAACGTGCCGCTGGGCGAGCTCTTCGAGACGCTCCAGACGATGCTGTCCTCGCTCTACATCAACGATTTCAATCTCTTTGGCCGCACCTATCGCGTGATTGCCGAAGCCGCGCCGCGCTTCCGTCAATCGCCGGCCGATCTCAATCATTTCTACGTGCGCAGCAACGATGGCCAGATGATTCCGGTGACGGCGCTCGCGCATACCGAGCTGCAGACCGGTCCGTCGATTCTCTCACGCTTCAACGGCTTCACGTCGGCGCTCGTGACGGCGAGCCCGTCGCCCGGGCACAGCTCGGGGCAGATGCTGGGCGCGGTGGAACGCACGCTCGACCGCGACTTTGCATCGCAGGGCGTGAGCTACGCCTACAGCGGACAGTCGTACGAGGAAAAGGCGTCGAGTGGCCAGGGCGGCATGATCTTCGGGCTCGGCATCATTCTCGTGTTCCTCGTGCTGGCGGCACAATACGAGAGTTTCAGCATTCCCTTCGCCGTGCTGTTCGGCATCCCGTTCGGCGCGCTCGGTGCGTTGCTCGGTGTCTGGCTTCGCGGCATGCCGAATGACGTGTACTTCGAGGTCGCGCTGATCACGGTCATCGGTCTGGCGGCCAAGAACGCCATTCTGATCGTCGAGTTTGCGAATACGCTGCGCGAGCAGGGACATTCCATCACGGACGCCGCGCGCGAAGCCGCACGCGAACGGTTCCGGCCCATCCTGATGACGTCGTTCGCGTTCATCTTTGGCGTCTCGCCGCTGCTCGTGGCCGGCGGAGCGGGTGCGCAGAGCCGCCATTCGCTCGGCACCGGCGTCTTCTGCGGCATGCTCGTGGCCACCGCCGTCGGGATCTTCTTCATCCCGCTCTTCTTTGCGGTGATCCGGCGTCTGTCGGAACCGCGGCATGCGGCCGAGGAGGGCAAGTGATGCGGCGCGCCGTCATCGTCATCGGACTCGCCGCGCTCGGCGGCTGTGCGATCGGACCGCGGTACACCACCCCCACCGTGGCGCCCGCAACACATGCCGTTGGTACGGCCCCGGTCCCGGAGCAGACGCTCTTCGATTCGCTCGCCCGCGCGTCGGCGCTGCCGCCGGCAACGCAAGCGTCGGCGACCGCAAGCGCTGGCGGTGACGCGTTTGCGTGGCTCGATGTCCTCAAGGATCCGGCGCTCGTTAGCCTGGTGCGCGCGGCCCTCAGGGACAATCGCAATCTCAAGACCGTGATCGCACGGATCGACGAATACGAAGGCGATCGCGACAACGCGCGCAGCGCGCTCTTCCCCGAGGCAGGGCTCAACGGCACCGGGAGCACCAACCGTGTGGTCTTCGGCAGCTCCGCACCCATCAACTATCGCGCCCTCACGGCCGTTGCGGAGGCGCAGTGGGAGGTCGACTTCTTTGGCCGGCTCCGTCGCGGTCTGAGCGCCGCCGAGGCCGATATCGACGCGGTGCGGGCGGACGAACGTGCGGGCGTCCTGATGCTGGTGGCGGACGTCTCTGATGGCTATCTCGCGCTGCTCGAGGCGCGCGAAGATCTCGATGTGTCGCGCCGTACGCTGGCGTCGCGCCAGTCGACACTCGGGCTCGCCCGCCAGCGCTACGCGCAGGGCCTCATTTCGGAACTCGACGTCCGGCAGTTTGAGGCCGATGTGGCCGCGGCGTCCGTGAGCGTGGCGCAATACACCCGCGAAACCGCGCAGGATGAGCACAGCCTGTCGCTGCTGGTTGGGCAGGCCCCGGGTCCGCTGGTGACCGGCGCGTCGCTCGACTCGTCGGTGGCCGCGGTCAGCGTGCCCGATTCCATTCCGTCGTCGGTGCTGCTGCGCCGGCCCGATGTGATGAGCGAGGAACGGATGCTTGCCGCCGCGACCGACCGGATCGGCGTGGCTGAAGGTGAACTGGTGCCGCGTGTGACGATCAGCGGCCAGTATGGCTATCAGAGTCCCGCGCTGTCCACGCTCTTTGGCAGCAACACGGACATCTACACGCTGCAGGGTGGCATTCTCATACCGCTGTCGCTCTTTGGCGGCGGTGGACATGCCGACGTGAAAATCGCACGCGCGCGCACCGAGCAGGCACGGGCGCAATACGAACAGACCGTGCTCACGGCGATGAGCGAAGCGGCCGACGCGCTCGTGGGTGTTCGCACCAACCGCGAACAGCTCGCCGCGCAGACGGCCGAGGCGGCGGCGCTCCGGGATGCCTACGCGCTGGCGGAGCGGCGCTATGAGGGCGGCATCGCGAGCTATCTCGAGGTGCTCGACGCGCAGCGCTCACTCTTTGCGGCGGAACTGGCGCTGAACGGCACCAGGCGACAATATCTGGAAGCGACCGTGCAGCTCTACAAAGCGCTGGGTGGCCGATGGAACGACTCCCCGTGATTGTTTCCCGGCCGCCCGCACGTCGACGCGGCCGGGTTCGCGTTTGTGCCGCCCGACCCCACCCATGGAGTTCGCGATGAAGTTCGCCCCGTCGTCCCGCACGTTGTGGATTGCCGGCGTCGTTCTGGCGTCGGCCCTGCCGCTTGCCGCGCAGGAGCCCGTGGATCAGGCCACCGTCAATCGCATCAAGAGCGAAGAGATGGAGCATGGCCAGGTGATGGACATCATGAGCTGGCTCTCCGATGTCTACGGGCCGCGCCTCACCTGGTCACCCAACGCCACGCGCGCCAAGGACTGGGCGGTGGGGCTCATGAAGTCGTGGGGTCTGGCCAACGTGCACACCGAGCTGTGGACACTCAAGGCAGGACAGGCGGGCTACCCGGCACTCGGATGGGAGAATGAGCGTTTTGCGCTGCAGGCGATCGCGCCGGTGCCGTTCATCATTGAAGCGGTACCACAAGCGTGGTCGGTCGGTACGCTCGGGCCGGTGACCGGTCCCGCGGTGCTGATCGACGCGGGATGCACCGACGAAATCAAGGCGAAGTACGCCGGCAAGCTGCGCAACGCGTTTCTGCTGCCGACGCCGGCGCAGGACCGCACCGTCAGCAATTTTGCGCCGACCGCCACCCGCCTCACCGACTCCGCGCTCGCCGCACTCAATGAGCCCGCCGCCGGGCGCGGCCCAGCGCCGGCCGCGGCGCCGGTGCAGCGCTCGGCGATCTGTCAGAAGGAAGCGACGCGCGATTCGATGGCGGCCGTCGCGGCGGGCCGGGGCGGTCGAGGTGGACGCGGTGGTGTCAATGTGGCCGACACGACGCTCTTGCGCTGGCTCAAGGCGCAAGGTGTCGCCGCGATGCTGCTGGGCGACGCGACCCACACCGCCGGCGATATCGGCACCAACAACGGCGCGTCGCGCATCCTGACTGTTGCGCACGTACCCAGCGTGCATGTCGCGCTGGAATCGTATGGCCGGATTGCGCGTATGCTCGCCAAGAAGGTGCCAGTCACGCTGCAGCTCAACATGCGCAATACGTACTTCCCGGCGAACACCACGTCGTTCGACATCATTGGCGAGATCCCGGGCACCGATCCCGCGCTCAAGGATCAGGTGGTGATGATCGGAGCACACTTCGATTCCTGGCACTCGGGCACTGGCGCCACGGACAACGGTGCGGGCTCGGGAACCATGCTCGAAGCGATCCGGCTCCTCAAGTCGCTCAACCTGCAGCCGCGGCGCACCATCCGCATCGGGCTCTGGACCGGAGAGGAGCAGGGTCTCCTCGGCTCGCAGGCCTATACCAGAGCGCACTACGGCACGCGCGACAGCAGCGGCTTTCACGCAACGCCGGAACAGAAGCAGTTTGACGTCTACTTCAACGTCGACAACGGGAGCGGCCGGATTCGCGGCGTGTACATGGAAGGCATCGAGGCCGAGCGGCCGATCTTCGATGCGTGGATGAAGGCCGTCAATGATCCGACGCTCAGGACGGTCACGCTCCGCAACACAACGGGCACGGACCATCAATCCTTCGTGACCGCGAACATGGGCGTGGGCCTTCCCGGCTTCCAGTTCATTCAGGATCCGCTCGATTACGGCAACGTCACGCACCATACCAACCAGGATGTGTATGAACACGTCCAGCCCGAAGACATGAAGTTCAACGCCGTGGTGGTGGCGAGTTTTGCGTGGCTCGCCTCGCAGCGTGAGGGCATGATTCCGCGTCCGCCCGAACCCGGTCCGTTGACCGGACGGGGCGGCCGCGGCGGCCGCTAGCGCAGCCGTGACGTCTCGCCGGGACTTTCTTCGCAGCGCCGCCGCACTTTCGGGCGGCGCCTTTGCCAAGGGCTCGATGCCCGCCGCCATTGCGCGCGCCATGGCGATCGCACCTCGCGCCGGCACCACGTTCCGTGACGCGGAGAACGTGGTGGTGCTGATGCAGGAGAACCGGTCGTTCGACCACGCGTATGGCGCGCTTCGCGGTGTGCGCGGCTTTCGCGACCCGGCGGTGCACCGCCGTCCCGATGGCCGCCCCGTATGGTGTCAGACCGACGCGCACGGCAGCACGTATGCGCCGTTCCGTCTCGACATCCAGCACACCAACGCCACCTGGCTCGGCGGGCTGCCGCATTCATGGGCCGATCAGGTCGACGCCCGCAACGGCGGCCGCTATGACAACTGGCTCGTCGCCAAGCCCAAGCGGGATCTCCCGTTCACGCTCGGCCACTATCAGCGCGACGACCTGCCGTTCTACTACGCCCTGGCCGATGCGTTCACCATCTGCGACCAGGCGTTCTGCTCGTCGCTCACCGGCACCACGGCCAATCGCCTCTTTCTCTGGACCGGTAACATCCGTCGCGACGCATCCGACGTTGCCCGCGTCGACAACGCCGACACGCGCTACGACCACGAGGCCGCGTGGACAACGTTTCCCGAGCGCTTGCAGGACGCCGGCGTGTCCTGGCGCGTCTATCAGAACGAAATCAGCCTCGATTCGGGACTGGTGGGCGAAGAAGATGCGTGGCTCGCCAACTTTACCGACAATCCACTCGAGTGGTTCACGCAGTACCGTGTGCGCTTTGCCGGGAGCCGCCGCGATCATGTCGCCGATCTGCTGCAACATGCGCCGGAGTTGATTGCGGCCGCGGACCGTGCTGCCGCCGAGGCGAATGTGCCGGCTGCCGAAGCGACGCGCCGGCGCAAGGCCGCGGCGGATCTGCGCGGTCGTGTCGCCCAAGCGCAGGGTGAGGTGGTGCCCTACGCGGATGACGCATGGCGCGCGCTGTCTTCGCGCGACCGCGCGCTGCACAGTCAGGCCTTCACCACCAACGCCGACGACCCGGACTATCGTACACTGGCGGCGCTGGCGTACGACAACGGCGAGGGCTCGCGCACGCTGCAGGTGCCGGCGGGCGATGTCCTCTCCCGCTTCCGCCGCGATGTCCACAGCGGTGAGTTGCCGGCGGTGTCGTGGCTCGTGGCACCGGAAAACTTTTCCGATCATCCGAGTGCACCGTGGTATGGCGCGTGGTACGTCTCCCAGGTGCTGGATATTCTCACGCGGAATCCCGCGGTGTGGCAAAAGACGGTCCTGATCCTCTGTTACGACGAGAACGACGGCTACTTCGATCATGTGCCGCCGTTCACCGCGCCGCACCCCGAGCGGCCGGAGACCGGACGCGCATCGGCGGGAATCGATACCACCGTCGACTGGGCGAACGTGCGCGGCCGCGATCACTCCATCGGGCTGGGCTACCGCGTGCCGATGGTGATTGCCTCGCCGTGGAGCCGGGGCGGTGCCGTCAACTCGCAGGTGTTCGATCACACCTCGGTGTTGCGCTTCTTGGAGGAGTGGCTGGCGGGGAAGGGAAAGACGGTGCGCGAGACCAACATCTCCCAGTGGCGGCGAACCATCTGCGGCGATCTCACGTCGGCGTTTCGCACCTGGGAAGGCGAAGCCACCTTGACGCCCGCCGCCCTCGGCCGCGACGCCACTCTCGAGCAGATCCACGCCGCCAAATTCCTGCCCCGTCCCGAGACGCCTCCGCTGGCTGCATCCGACGCGGATGTCGCGGCGGTCATGGCCGCGCAGGAAATGGGGACGCGGCCATCATGTCCGCTGCCATACGACCTGCAAGGCAATGCGACCGTCGACAACGGCGCCCTGGTGGTCACGCTCGCCGCCGGCAGGAGCGCATTCGGCGCGGCATCGCAGGGCGCGCCGTTCAACGGCTATTCCTACGGCGATGCGTTCGCGAGCCGCGCGTACGCCGTGGCGGCCGGCAGCGACGTGAGCGACCGCTGGACCATCGCCGGCGCGTATCAACTGCGGTTCGATGGTCCCAACGGCTTCGTGCGTGCCTTTGCCGATGGACCAAACCCCATGCCGCTGGCGGTGCGCGTCACTTGCCGGAACGGTCACGTGAGTGCGGGGAATGTGACTGTCGCGCTCCGCAATCACGGCGTGCGCCCCGTCGATGTCACCGTCGGAACAGACAGCAATCCTCCGTGGGCGCGGATGACGCTCGGCGCCGGACGCGTTCACACGGTGGTGGTTCCGACTACGGCGAGTCATGGCTGGTATCACTTTTCCGTGCGTGCGGGCGATCTGACCTACCGCTACGCCGGCCGCGTGGAAACCGGTGCGTGGAGCATCAGCGATCCGGCGATGGGCGCGGGCGACCGCCCCTGAGTCCCGCGAGCCGTCAAGATGACCAGGGCGCGTCCTTTTCGAGCAGCGGCAGTCGTCGCGATGATCGCCTGTCTCGATGCGTCCGGGCTGCGCCGCGTGCTGCTCCACCAGTCCGATGCGCCGCCAATTCCGAAACTGTTCGGTGGCGGAGTGGCGAGTGTGCTGGTGGAAGCGGAGTGTCTCAGAGCCCTCGACGCGATCGGGTTCAGCGTCGCGGGGGCCTGAATCAGTGGTGCGTCGAGTCGGGTTTGGCGCGCGTTGCCCAGAATGCGTCTGAGCCTTTGCCATCGAAATCGACCATGCCCGACAGCGAATCGCGGAACACCTTTGCGGTCATGGTGAGTGTCAGCGGGTTGCCGTTGTAGTCGATCGTATAGCTGAAGACGACGGTGTCTCGTTGGATGATGCCGCTCAACGGCACGTTACCGGCCGAGCGCTCCACCGTTCCGGCCACTGTGTCGCCGCGCAGCTGGAAGACCAGCCCGAATGGAATGCTGCCGCCGGGGGTGTTCATGCCCGCGTCCCAGCGACCGCTGATGGACTGGGCGGCGAGAGGAGTGCTGACCAGGAGCAGGGCGGCGGCAAATGGCAGACAGCGCACGACGGATTCTCCGAGAATAGTTGGTGATATCGAGGCGGGGAAAGCTAACGCCGGGCCTGGCTGGGGCCCCGGCAAAGCGTGTCGGCGGTTTTCCGCAGGGAAACGCCCGGCTAGCTTTGAGCCGCAGCCCGGGGCGTTAGCTCAGTTGGTAGAGCGCGACGTTTGCAACGTTGAGGCCATCGGTTCGAATCCGATACGCTCCATCCGATAATCACGCTGCACGTGCCGCCGGTGGCGCAGCGGCGGCGGCCGGCACACATTCCGAGGGCGGCTGGCGCGGTCGGGCACTCAGGCCCTGCTCGCGCGGTGCCCCATCATTCACAAGCGACCCCTCATGTCCGCGTTCCGACACGTTCGCGTTCCCGGTGTGCTGTTCTTTGGCGGGTGGACGCTCGTCCTGGCCGGCTGCGGTGCCAGCACCGAGCAGACACGCGCCGCCACGGTGGTCACGGTCGGCGACGCCAAGCTGCCGGGATCGGCCATGGAACGGTGGCTGGTCGGCGCACCCGTCCGGCCGACGCGGCGCAACGCGGCAATGATCGCGAGCGCCTGGATCGATCAGACTCTGCTCGCCGCGGCGTTGACGAAAAGCGCGTCACTCGACGACTCGACCACGATCGACGCGGCGATTCTGCCCGACGCCGAGCGCGGGGCGACCCGTGAATTCTGGCAGGCCCGCGCCGCTGCCCGCCCGCCGGTCACCGATCGTGCAGCGGATTCGCTGGCCAATACCGATCGCGTGCGCGTCTTCCAGCGGCTGGTGATCGCGCTGTCGCCGCATGCCGATTCGGCGACGCGCGCAGCGGCGGTTCAGAAAGCGCGTGTGCTCCTCAAGCGAGCGCAGACCGGTGGCGACTTTACCACGCTGGTGCGTGAGAACTCGCAGGACTCATCGGCCCGTACCACCGGCGGCATGCTGCCGGCGATGACCCGGCAGGATGTGCCACAGCAGATCGCGTCCGCGATCTGGACGCTGCATCCCGGCGAATTCTCACCGCTGTTGCAGACGCCGGTCGGACTGCAGATCGTGCGCCGCGTCACCAGGCTGGAATCGCGTCCCGGACTCAAGGCGTATCTGGCGCCCGTCTTCAACCTGCACGCCGATTCGCTCTATCTCGATTCGCTCACGCGGGCTCGCCATGTCAAGGTGGCGGGCGACGCCGTGGCGCGCGTGCGCGGCATTGCCGAGGAGCCGGTGAACGCGCCGGCCGATCCACCGCTCGCCACCTGGGACGGTGGCTCGCTCACCACCGCCATGACGCGCAAGTGGCTGCTCATGGTGACGCCGGCTGAGCGCGGCCAGATCACGGTGGCCTCGGATTCCGCGGCTGAGCAGTACGTCAAGGATCTGGCGCAGCGTGAATTGATGGTTTCGGTCGCGATGCCAGCCGGCGATGTCGTTTCGCCCCAGGCCCGGGCGGCGCTTGCGCCCGCCATGCGCAGGGCGCTCGGACTGGTGGAAGCGGACCTGCGACGCACCGGCGGCACGCGTGCGCCGGGTGACATGGCGGTCGCCTATCTCGATTCCGCGACGACCGGCAAGGTGGAATTCCATTTGCTTCCCGGCGCGCTGGCGAGCGTGCTTCGCACGCGTGCAGCGCCGGCGATCAACTATGCCCAGCTCGACGCCGTGGTGAAGCTGGCCGCCAATGAATGGGATCTCCGGCGCGCGCAGGATACCGTCCGGCCGCCGGCACCAAAGCAGTAGCAGCGCGCCGCTACTCGCTGGCGTTGTTGGCGCCGCGCTCTTCGGTGCGGCGCGCGGCCACGCCGAGGAGCTGGCGCAGGCGGCGGCGCTCGACGCGCGGATACTGATGCCGCGGCGAGAGGCGAGACCAGCCGTCCGGCCCGTGTCCCACCCACAGCACATCGAGCACGAGCACAAGTTCGCGCGCCAGCGTGGTCAGCGGGCACGCGATCGCGACGCTGCGCTCCTGCGAGAGGATCATGTCGGCGCTGCCCGAGCTGCGGTCGGCCCAGCTGTGGATCCGCAGGTGCACCGCATCACCGCGCCGCTCGAAGGTCCACTCGTGCACGCCCGGTGCATCTTCCAGCACCACCGAGGCGCGTTCGGCGCCTTCGAGCAGGGTCGCTGCCGCGCGCGCGAGATCGCCGAGCGCGTCGGTCTCGTCGGTCGCCTGCATGGCGACCCGGAGATCGTCCGCCTCGAGCGCGACGATCGCCCGTCCCGGGCTGGTCAGTGCGTACCGCAACGACAAGGGCATGAATACACCTTGAACGAGAATACCTTCCAGTAACTATCGGCACGACCGGGCGAATCTAAGGCCCCCCGATCCTCGCGAGGACGCTCTGGACCATCTGCTGCTCTGGCTCGCCGCGCCCCTTCTCCTCCTGCCGTGGCTCGTCCCGCGGACTGAACTCGGGATGGCGACGGGACGGCTCATCATCGCGGGAACCGGACTGGCGGCGCTCTGGCAGGGGGCTGGCACGCTCGATCCCGTGGATCTGCGGAGTCTGGCCGACACCGCGCCCGGCGACGCACGCTTCATTGCGATCACCGTTGGTGCGCTGGTGAGCGGCGCCTGCCTGCTGCCCGTCGGCCGGAGCTGGCAACGCTATATCGCCGCGGTGCCGCTGCTGGCGGGACTGCTTCCCATCGTGGTGCATCTTCCCGCCGGAGCGCTCTTCCTCGGTGCCGCGATCGGCGCCGTGCCGTCGAGCGTAACCCTCCTCAGTCGCCGTGCCGGCGCACGACGGGCCGAGCTCGTGCCGAGCACGGCCACCGGGGTTGTCCCGGCTGACGTCGGCTTGCTCGCGGCGATCGTCGTCGCGACACTCGTGCTGCCGTGGACGGTGACGGCCGCAGCGCTCCTGGTCGCGACATGGTGGCTTCCAGGACGGTCTCGCCCAGTCGGCTACCCCGCGCTGATCCTGCCGGCGGTCGCCACCGCACTGGTGCTGGCCTGGGTGTGGCTCGGCGTGACGCTTTCGGCGGAGCCGTGGGCGGTGCTGCACCGTTTTGCGGCTGATGCGCCGCTGTCCCCCTCCGGGGCCGAGCTGGTCGCGCTCATCACGCTGGGTTGGGGCATCGCGCTGGCCGCGCCGTGGCCGCTCGATCGATGGGCGTCGAGCCCGGTGTGCCTTCCCGCGATTGCGGTCGTCCTCCATGCGGCCACCGGCGGCAACGTGGCGGACGGGACGGCGCACTGGTTGCCGCTCGTGACGCCGCTGCTGGTCGTGGCGGCACTCGGCGGTCTGGTTCGCGGACGGTGGAGCGGGGCCGTAGCGGCCATCGTGCTGCTGGCCGCGTCTCGCACGGGTGCGCTGGCGCTTGGCTGCGCGGTGCTGGCGGGGAGCTGGCCCCTCCTCGGCGCACTTGCGGGCCGCTTTGGGCGGCGGGTCGCGATCCACACCGTCGACCGTCTTGTTGCCGCTGCCGCTGGCGGCCTGCTGGCGATCACGGTCGCCGTCGTGTTACACGACCAGGTGTTTCTTGGCGTTGTGCTGGCCTTCGGCGCCGCCCTGGCGGCCGGGCGATTTACCGGGCGCGTTGCTCGCATCTGAGGGCGCCCCCATCTTTGCCACTCGCATCTCTTCCTGGAGCTGACCCATGGCTTTCACTCTCCCGCCGCTGCCCTACGATTACGCCGCCCTCGAGCCGCACATCGATGAGCAGACGATGCACATCCATCACGACAAGCATCACGCGGCGTACGTCAACAATCTCAACGCGGCCCTCGAAGGCCAGACGGCGCTCGCGGCCATGCCGCTCGAGGAGTTGCTGCGGTCGCTGGCCCAGGTACCGGAGGCCAAACGCGCCGCCGTGCGCAACAACGCCGGCGGACACGCCAATCACACCATGTTCTGGGAATTGATGGCGCCGGGCGGTGCCACGGCGCCGGGCGGCGATCTCGCCAAGGCGATCGACCAGGCGTTCGGTTCGTTCGAAGGCTTCAAGGAGCAGTTCACCAAGGCCTGCACGGGACGCTTTGGCAGCGGTTGGGGCTGGCTCACTTTGACCGGCAACGGCGGTCTCGCGATCGAAAGCACGCCCAATCAGGATTCGCCTGTGATGGAAGGGCGGACACCGATTCTCGGCTGCGACGTCTGGGAGCATGCGTACTATCTCAAGTATCAGAACCGTCGTCCGGATTATCTCGCGGCGTGGTGGCATGTGGTCAATTGGACGGCGGTGGGACACCGCTACACGGCGGCGCGATGACCCGGGCAGGGCAGTCCTGATGCCGCATCCCGTCGTGGGTGCGCTCGCGCCCGATTTCACGCTGCCGTCGACCAGCGGGAAGGATGTCACGCTTTCGAGTTTCCGTGGCAGCAAGACCGTGCTCCTGGCGTTCTTCCCGCTGGCCTTTACCGGCACCTGCAGTGCCGAGCTGCATGCCTTTTCCGAGGACCTGACGCAGTTCGAGAACCGCAACACCGTGGTGCTCCCGATCAGCGTGGATAGCGTGCCCGCGCTGCGCGAGTTCAAAGCGAAGGGCAAGATGCTGGTCGATCTGCTGAGCGATTTTCGCCGCACGGTGTCGCAGGCGTACGGCGTGCTGATCGACGAGAAGTATCACTCGTCGCGCGCCTATGTGGTGATCGACCGGCAGGGCGTGGTCCGCTGGTTCTGGGAAGAGGCGGAGCTGGGCCACAAGCGCGACAACGCCGAACTGCTGCAGCAGTTGGCGTTGGTCCAGTGACTCGCGTGCCAGCACCGCGCACCTGAATGCTGCTGCGCCACGCGCTCACCGGCGCGACCGCGACTGCCGTCTTGCTGGCGTCGTGTCACTTTTCCGATCTCACGCCCGGCGTGGGGCACCACGACGAGACCTCGCTGCAGGCGCTGCCGGCCGCCTTCTATCAGGCGCTGGCACTCCGCAGTGACACGGCCCTCGACCGCGTCGCGCTCCCCGCGGCCACGGCCCTGCTGACCACCGACCGCGATCCCGCGGTGCTGGTGCCGCTGCGGACGATGATCGAGATTCCCGAACGCCGCAATCAGAATGGCGGAGCGCGCATTGTCCGGGTGGAGTTGCGCCCCGATGGGGAAGTGGCCACCGCCCGGCTGGTGGTGGCTGCAAGGAGTTCCGATGGTGCTCACGAATACGAAGCTACGGATTTTGTGACCATGGCCCATCGCCAGGGTGGCTGGCGTGTGGCGCATGCGGCATTCGGGCCGTGGAAGCCGCGGTCCGCGCCGTGAAGCAGCCGGCGTCTCGCGTCGCACCGCCGCTGGCCGTGGTCTCCGGTGCTGCCCGGGCACTCGCGAGCGCGAGTGCGCCCACGGAGCGCCTGCGCGCGGTGTGCGAGCATCTCCGCACCACGCTTCCCGCCAAGGAAGTGCGGCTGCGCGCGGCGGCGCGCGACAGCACCGACTTGCGGCCGGCGGACGCCGAGGCGCGGCACGGCAACCTGCAAGTGGCGATTCCGTGGCCCGGCGACCGGACGGCCATTCTCGAAGTGCTGGGTGCCACGCGGCCACCCGCCGAGGTGCGGCCGATTCTCGAGACCATCGCCTCGCTGCTGGCCACGGTGCTTCCGGCGATTCTTTTCCCGCTGCTCGACGAAGTGCCGGAGGACGACGCGGCGACGGTACGCCGGCTGCATCGCCTCACCATCGACTCGCTGCCGGTGGGGCTGTACGTGATCGATCGGCAGTACCGCGTGGTGCTGTGGAATCGCAAGCGCGAGACCGGCACGCAGGGCATGCGCGGCGACGACGTCATTGGCAAGCCGGTGTTCGACGTGCTCAAGCGGCAGTCGCCGGCGGTGCTCAAGAGCGAATTCGATCGCGTCTTTGCCACCGGCGAAGCCCACGCGAGCGAACAGGATGTGCATGCCGGCGGTGAGGCACGCACCTTCCGCACGTCGCGCCTGCCGATGCGGCTCGACGGCTCGGCGATTACGCATGTGATCAGCATTGGCGAGGATGTGACGGAAACCCGCGCGATTCAGCGCGCAATGCACCAGACGGAAAAACTGGCCGCCGTGGGTCAGCTTGCCGCCGGCGTGATGCACGAGATCAACAATCCGCTCGCCACGATCGGCGGTTGCGTGGCGGCGATCGGCTCGCGCCTGGGACCGGCGGCGGAACCGGTGATTCGCGAATACCTCGACATCATCGACAGTGAAGTGGTCCGCTGCACCAACATCATCGACGGTCTGCTGGACTTCTCGCGCGCGGGCCGCGCCGGTGGCGGCTTCGAGCCCACCGACGTCAACGCGCTCCTCGAGCGCACGCTCTATCTCCTCAAGCATCACCAGCGCTTCCGCCGCCTCAGGATCGCGCGTGAGTTTGCGGAAGACCTGCCCATGGTCCCCGGCAACAGCGAACGCCTGATTCAGGCCGCCATGGCGATTCTGCTCAACGCCGCCGACGCGACCAGCGGCAACGGCCTGGTGACGCTGCGCACCAGGGTCGAGGCCGAACAGGTGATCATCGACTTCGAGGACGACGGCCCCGGCATCCCGGCGGACGTGCTGCCCAAGATCTTCGATCCGTTCTTCACCACCAAGGGACCCGCCCGCGGCACCGGACTCGGCCTGGCGATCTGCTATGGCATCGTGGCCGATCACGGCGGCCAGCTGGAAGTGCGCAGCGAGCTCGGCGCCGGCACGGTGTTTCGCATGACGATTCCCATCGGCGGTGCGGCGTGAAGCTCCTCGTCATCGAAGACGATCGCACCGTGGGCCAATACGTCAAGCGTGGTCTCGAAGAGCAGCAGTACATCGCCGACTGGGTTGTTGACGGCGTGGAAGGCCTGCGCGTGGCCTCCTCCGCGCCGTACGATGTTGTCATCCTCGATCTCCGGCTCCCCGGCATGAATGGCCTGGAAGTGCTGCGCACGCTGCGCGACCGCGGTCTCACCATGCCGGTGCTCGTGCTCACGGCGCAGGATACGGTGGAGTTCAAGGTCGATGCGTTGCGCGCCGGCGCCGACGATTACGTCACCAAGCCGTTTGCCTTCGAGGAGTTGCTTGCGCGCCTCGAGGCACTCTCGCGCCGGCCGCGCCAGCTCTCCACCCGCGTCCTGCAGCTGGCGGATCTCGAGCTCGACCTCGAAGCGCGTGAAGTGCGGCGCGCCGGCAATCCGATCGAGCTGACGCCCAAGGAATTCACGGTGCTCGAATACCTGATGCGTCACGTCGGGCGCGTGATGTCGCGCACGCTGATTACCGAGTACGCGTGGGACTACCACTTCGATCCGGGCACCAACATCGTCGACGTGGTCATCAACCGGTTGCGCAAGAAGGTCGATGCCGGCTTCTCCCGCAAACTGGTGCACACGGTGCGCGGTGTCGGCTATGTGGTGAAGGGATAGATGCAGTCGATCCGCTTCCGGCTGGCCGTGTCGTACAGTCTGGCGCTGACCGCTACCATTGTCCTCTTTGGCGCCGCAGTCTACTGGGAGCGGCGCGAGTCGGCCACGCGAGAAGCGGAGCAGCAGCTCGACGCCGAGCAGCAGCTCGAGGCCGACATCGTGATGACGGTGCTCAAGCAGGAAGCCAAGGCGCTCCCGAGCATCGTAACCGCGATCCCCAACCTGGGGACCACGCACGACAGCACCTACCAGCTCGTGGGCGAAGTCCGCGCCTATCTGGACGGGATGCGCGACTATCTCTTTCTCTCCGACGGCATCGGCGCGCCGTTCTATGTGTCGCCGCTGGGGCGCAGCATCGATCCGCACCAGCTCATCAAGATCCGGCAGATGCTGCTCCGCTATCCCATTGTGCGGGACACCGGGACCGTGGAGCTCACCGCGTCGGGCGCGCCCTTTCACTACGTGGTTCTGCCGGTCGACAGCGCCGGTCCGCATATCCGCGCACTCGTCGTCGCCGCACAACCGCGCATCGAGCAGTTCGGGCCACAGGAGTTGCTGGTGTCGATGTTCCTGCTGGCGCCGCTGATTCTTGTCTCGTCCGCCTTGCTCGGCTACTGGCTTGCCGGCCGGTCGCTGCTGCCGGTGGAAGTGATGATCGAGGAGCTCGGTGCGATTCAGGATGGCCGGTCGCTTCATCGCAGGCTCGCGGTGCCCCCGGGGCACGACGAGCTCTCGCGGCTGGCGCAGAAGCTCAATGCCATGCTCGGCCGCGTCGAGCACAGCTTTGTGGCACTGCGGCGTTTTACCGCCGACGCCTCGCACGAACTCAAGACGCCGCTCATGGTGCTGCGCGCCGGCGTCGAGCGCGCGTTGACGCATCCGCAGACACCGGACGACATTGTTGCCTCGCTCGACGAGACGCTCCGGCAGATCAATCAGATGACCGAGCTGGTCACCAACCTGCTCACGCTCGCGCGCGCCGATGAGGGCCGCAGCGGCCTGGCACTCGGACCGTGCGACCTCAAGGCGCTGGTGGCGGAGGCGGCGGAGACGGCGGAGATTCTGGGAGCGGAGCGCGGCGTTGCCGTGGAGGTCGAGCTGCCAGCGGGGCCGCTCGTGGTGTCCGCCGACGCGCCGCGGATCCGCCAACTGCTGATGAACCTGGTGACCAATGCGGTCAAGTACACGCCATCGGGCGGCCAAGCGCGGCTGGTTCTGACGGAATCGACCGACTCAGCGGTCATCTCGATGCAGGACACCGGGATCGGTATCGCGCCCGGGGATCTCCCCAACGTGTTCGAGCGTTTCTGGCGTGCGGACCTGGCGCGGACCCGCACTGGGGAACATCCCGGAACCGGTTTGGGGTTGGCGATCTCCAAGTGGATTGCCGAGGCCCACGGCGGCTCAATCTCTGCCCAGAGCCGGCCCGGACGAGGGAGTATATTCACGGTCACTATCCCCAGAATGCCGGGTCTGCCGCCGGTATCAACGAATCCCGGTGATGAGCCGTAATGCGGTCGTCATCATATT
>DATAVM010000124.1:0-2107 GCA_036267775.1 Gemmatimonadales bacterium | reverse complement strand
GCGAGACGCTTCATGCGGCCCCCGAACGCAGCAGGTCGTGCAGATGCACGACGCCCACCAGGCGATCCTGCTGATCAAGCACGGGCGCGGCCATGATCGCGTGCCGCTCGAGCTGGCCCACGGCGCCGGCGGCGAGTTCATCGTCGCGCACCACCCGCGGCGCGCGCGTCATCACGGCGTCGGCCTTGAGCGTCAGATAGTCGCCCGAGCGCTCGGCGAGCCGCGTCAGGTCCCCTGCCGTCACCACGCCTTCCACCCGGCCGTCCACCGCAACGATCGCGATGCCGCGCGCGTGGGCCAGCGCCACGACGACATCCTGCATCGACGCTTCGGGCCGCACCACCCGATCGGCTGCGACCATCACATCCCGCACGCGCAGGAGCAGCCGGCGCCCGAGCCGGCCAGCGGGATGCAGCGCCGCAAAATCCGCGCGACCAAAGCCCTTCCGCTCGAGCAAGGCCACGGCGAGCGCATCGCCCAGCGCGAGTGCCACCGCGGTGCTCGTGGTCGGCGCGAGGTCGTGCGGGCATGCCTCTTCGCTGACACTGGCGTCCAGCACCACCCGCGCCGCACGCCCCAGCGTCGAGCCCGCATCGCCGGTGATCGCGATCATGGGAATCTCGAGCCGGGCGAGTGCTCCGACCAGACCAAAGAGCTCCTCGGTCTCGCCGCTCTTGCTGAGCAGAATCGCCACGGAATTGCGATCGACCACGCCGATGTCGCCGTGCAGTGACTCCACGGGATGCAGATAGCTCGCCGGCGTGCCGGTGGACGTCAGCGTTGCCGCGATCTTCTGCGCAATGATCCCCGACTTGCCAATGCCGCTCACCACCACGCGGCCGCCCTGCGCGAGCAATTCAATCGCGTCGCCAAAGGCGCCATCGAGGCGCTCGCCAGCCGCAAGAATTGCTTCGCCTTCCAGGCGCAGCGTACGTCGGCCGGCCGCAGCAATGTCCATCACGCGGGCAGCGTCGCTTCCGCAAAGAACGCCGCGACGGCACTGTCCCATTCGCCGCGGGCCTTGAGCAGGCCGTCGACCACTTCGCGTACGGCTCCGCGACCGCCCTGCGCCACGGTCACATGACGCGCAACCGCCTTCACCTCATCGCGCGCGTTACTCACCGCAATCGCCAGGCCCGCGCGGCGCAACACCGGAATGTCCGGCACATCGTCGCCCACATACGCCAAGGCGCTCCAGTCGAGCCCGCGCTCCCTGAGCAACGCCTCGACGGCCGGTACCTTGGCGGTCGGTGGCACCGTAATCATGGCATTGATGTGCAGCTCATCGGCGCGAAGCAGCGTCGACGGCGCCACTCGTCCGGTGATCCAGGCGACTTCAATCCCGGCGCACTGCAGAATGCGAAGACCAAGGCCGTCCTGGATGTCGAAGCGCTTGTACTCCACGCGAGCGCCATCCTGCTCGCCAATGTAGACACCATTGTCGGTGAGCACTCCGTCGACGTCGAGGCCGAGGATGCGAATGCCGCGCGCGACGGTGGCGTCAAACATCGGCGTGCTCGCGCGCGGTGTGCCAGATGGCGAGCGTGCGGCCGAGCAGCGCATCGAGGCGATCGAGTGGCCACTGCGTCGCCGCATCGGACAGCGCGTTCGCGGGGTCAGGATGCGTCTCGATGAAGAACCCATCCGCGCCCGCCGCCGCGGCCGCCGCGAGCAACGCCGGTACCGCTTCGCGCTGGCCACCACTTGCGCCGCCGGCCGCGCGCCCGGGTTGCTGCACGCTGTGCGTGGCGTCATAAATCACCGGCACGTGCGTGGCCGCGCGGAGTCGCTCAAAGTTGCGGCAATCGACCACCAGGTCGCCGTAGCCAAAGAAGGTGCCGCGTTCGGTGACCGCCACATCGCGGCTCCCGCCCGATTGCACCTTCTCGACCGCGCCCTGCATGGCCTCCGCGTCCATCCACTGCCCTTTCTTTACATTGACCGGCTTACCTGTCCTGCCCGCCGCGATCAGCAGGTCCGTCTGCCGGGCGAGAAACGCCGGGATCTGCAACGCATCGACCACATCGGCCGCGGCCGCGGCCTGGTCGGCCTCATGCACATCGGTAAGGATCGGCAATCCGCTGGTGCGCCGTACCCGTTCCAGTGC
>DATAVM010000123.1:0-2767 GCA_036267775.1 Gemmatimonadales bacterium | reverse complement strand
CCAAAGAATGCCGCCGGCACCATGCTGTGTTTACGACAAGTCTTCTGTGTTGTGCGACCGTCCGACTACGACCAGTCCGGCAATCGGATCATTGACCAGCAGTCGATCGCGGGCGGCTTGAAGCACCGGTTCACCTATCCGGACTCCAGCAATCGCCTGCGCTCGTCGCTCGACAGCTTGTCGATTGGTGGCGCGACCACGTTGCACGGCTACGCGTACGACGCCTCGGGCGCGCGCCTCGCCGATACCACCTCGGGTCGGGCCGCCCAGGAATACCAATTCGATGCGGCGGGCCGCATGGTGGGCTCGGCCTTCAGTGTAAACTCGATGCCGGAGATTCTCCTGCCCAACAGCTGCCGCTACGACGCGGACGGCCGCGCGGTGCAGGTGTGTGGCGGGGGCATTGTGGGACTGAGCGGGCAGAATGTGGTGCGTGATCCGGGCGGCGACTGGTGGTACGTGCCGACGCAAGGACTCGACGAGCCGCTGTTGGCGGTGAAGCGCGGTCTGCACGCCGGCGACACCACCACGGATGCCATCTTCCCGATTGTGACCGATGGCCGGAGTCAGCTGGTCGCCATTGCGGACTCGCTGGGGCACATCGATAACTCGAACGCAACGACCGGCTTTCATCAAGGGCCGTGGGGAAGCTCCGGAACGACGAGCCGGGCGCAAACCTTTGGACCGGCACGCTGGGCGGTGGATACGGGCGCGTTGGGCGGCATTTCATCCTTCCGCAACCGGCAGTATGATCCGGGCACGGGGCGGTGGCTGCAGGAGGACCCGTCGGGGCTCGGCGGTGGCGTCAATCTGTATCAGTACAACGGCAACAACCCCGCGAGCTTCAGTGATCCGTTCGGGACGTGCCCTCCCACCGATCGAAATGTCGGCGACTGAGCTGCACCCGGTTTGGAGGACACCTCATCTAGGTGTTCTTATTCAAACCGGAGGTTGGCATGCGCACCAGACGGCGGTTCAGTCGGGAGTATAAGCTCGAAGCGGTTCGGTTGGTTCTGCAGCGCGGGGTGGGCATGGCCCAGGCCGCGCGGGACTTAGGGCTCCACATCAATTCCCTCCGCAAATGGGTGCAGGATTACCAGGCGGACCCCCAGCATGCGTTTCCGGGTGAGGGCCAGCAAAAGCCCGAGGCCGCGGAGTTGACGCAGTTGCGGCGCGAGGTCGCCAAGCTGCGGATGGAGCGGGACATCCTAAAAAAAGCCGCGGCGTACTTTGCCAGGGAGTCGATGTGAAGTTCGGCTTCGTGGTGAAGCACCGAGCGACGTGGCCGGTCCCGGTGTTGTGCGAGACGCTCGGAGTCTCGCGCAGTGGCTTCTACGCGTGGGTGCGTCGCGCGCCGAGTGCCCGTGCACAGCGTCACGCCGTCGTGGGCGCGATCGTGCGCACGAGCTTCGTCGCGAGTGATCGCACGTACGGCGCACGGCGCGTGTGGCGCGACGTACTCGAGGCAGGACATCGCTGTGGCTTGCACCAGGTGGAGCACTTGATGCGCACGCAGGCGCTCCGCGCTCGGCCGCGCCGGCGCGGACGTCCCACCGCCGCGAGTACCGGGACGACCACGGCGCCGGCCGCCAACGTCCTGCACCGGCAGTTCACGGCCTCGGCCCCGAATCAGAAATGGGTCGCCGACTTCACCTACGTCTGGGCCGGTGAGGGATGGCTGTTCGTGGCGGCCGTGCTCGATCTCTACTCGCGCCGGATCGTCGGCTGGGCGATGCAGGCAGAGATGACCACGCAGCTCGTCACCGATGCGCTGATGATGGCGGTGTGGCGGCGTGGGGCGTCCCGGGCCCTGCTGCATCACTCGGATCGGGGCAGCCAGTACACGGCCGACACCTTCCAGCGGCGGCTGCGCGATCTCGGCGTGACCTGTAGCATGAGTCGGTCGGGGAATGTGTGGGACAACTCGGCAATGGAGAGTTTCTTCTCGTCGCTCAAGACCGAGCGGACGGCGCGGAAGATCTATCATACGCGCAATGCCGCGAGGGCCGACGTGTTCGACTACATCGAGCGCTTCTACAATCCGATTCGCCGGCATTCGACGCTGGGGTACCTCAGTCCGATCAGGTACGAAGAGCAGGCACAAGCAGCTTAGGCACGTGTCCACGAATCCGGGTGCAGCTCAGGCGCCTATTCCGCGTGCCTGCTATACTATGGATATATCACGGCCTTGATCGAGGTGCCGCGGCAGGCTCAATTAAGCTGGGTCTTCGGGAGGACAGGGTGACGCTCCTTATCTTACGGATGGCTCTCGCGCTGGTGTCGATCATCTTCTCCTGGCTTTTGGTTCGCATGCGAGTCGCTGCCTCGCAGCGAGAAACGTGGAAGGTGATGCCACGGGCCGGTGTCTTGTTCTCGTCTGTTTCGCTGATGCTCGCATCCGTGCTTCTGGGCGCCGGAGCTGTGGCCTTCGCGCTTCCTGTCAGTCACACGGGCAGAATGATTCAAGTTGCCGGGATATATGCGGCTCTGTGCTACATCGTCGGCATGGCGATTTTCGGAAGCTGGGCGGCGCTGCGTCTCAACCAGCGGTCGAGGGGACGGGCTTAGACTGACGTTAACTATAGGGTTCACGCCAGAGACCGGCGACCGCTTTGTGCTGTGGCATTTTTTATCTACATTGCGTAGCCCTCCCCACTTCGTAGACAGAGTCAAGTGCAAACGTAAGCGTCCCCATGCCGGATACAGGATGTAGTTAGACCGTCACGCCGCGTGACGTTGGTCCCGTTTGGACACAGCTCATTGCTAG
>DATAVM010000122.1:0-11347 GCA_036267775.1 Gemmatimonadales bacterium | reverse complement strand
TTTGCGCTGGCGGCTCCGTTGGCGTTCATGCTGCTCGGCTCGCCGCTGCTCGAGGCGGCCGCTTTTTTTCTCGTGGGTATTGGCGTCGTTGCCGGCGCTGGTCCAGGCGCACTGCATTGACCGGTCGGCTCAGAACCATTCTGCGGTAAGGGAGATTTTGTGAACCGTCGGCTGATGATGCTGGGCGCCGTGGCGGCTGTGGTGACGGGCGTTGCGAGCACGACTGCGAACGCCAATCCGATGCGCGCGCGTCTGGCAGACACGCTGCACGCCGTACCGGCGCCGTCGGCGGCGGACCGCGCCAATGTCGAGCGTCTCGAACGTGACCTCGCCGACGATTCGATGGAAGGCCGCGGCACCGCGACTCCGGGTGGAGCGCGGGCGGCGCGCTTTCTGGCGACGGAGATGAAGAAGATCGGCCTCAAAGCCGGCGGCGACAGCGGCTATTTTCAGCGCGTGCCGATGATGGATCCTCCCGCGGCCGCAGGCGGTGCGGGTGGCAACGCAGGCGGGCGGGGACGCGGCCGTGGCGCTGGCGGAGCAGGCGGTGCGCGGCCGACGCCACCACCAACGCCTGACGAATGTCTTGCGAAAGCTCCCGACGATGCGACGATGGCAAGGATCAAGACACTGCAGGCCTCGATCGACTCCGCCGCCGCAAAGAGCGTCAACACACCGATCGGTCCCGGACACGATGGCGGTGGCGGCCCAATGCGGCCGCTTCCAGTGCGCCTGCCGTCACTCGCCGACCGCGACACTGTTCCCGCCGATCGTCAGCGCACCGCGGTCAATGTGGTGGGCATCATTCCCGGCGGCGATCCGGTGCTCAAGAACGAAGTGGTGCTGGTGCTGTCGCACTACGATCACCTGGGCCGCGTCAACGATCACCAGGGTTGCCGTCCGGTGGGAGCTGATTCGCTCTGCAATGGCGCAGACGACGATGGTGCCGGCACCGTTGCCGTGCTCGAAGTGGCGCGTCTCCTCAAGAAGGCCGGCACGCCGCGCCGCACGATTGTCTTTGCCAACATGACGGGCGAAGAGATCGGACTGGTGGGCACCAACTACTTCATTGCGCACCCGCCGTTTCCGCTCGCGCAGATTGTTGCGGGCTTTGAAATTGAAATGATCGGCCGGCCAGACGCCTACGCGGGCGGTCCCGGCAAAGCGTGGCTCACCGGTTACGAGCGCTCAACGATGGGCGACATGCTCAAGCAGTACGGCATTGCGATCGTGCCGGACATGCGGCCCGATCAGCGATTCTTCAAGCGCAGCGACAACTATGGCTTGGCGCAACGCGGGATCGTGGCACACACCTTGTCGACGTTCAATCTGCACAGCGATTACCACTATGCGTCCGACGAAGTGAACAAGGTCGATTTTGATCACATGACCGCCGTGATCCACTCCGCCGCGGAAGCGGTGCGGCACCTGGCCGACGGACCCAAGCCCGAGTGGCACACCGGCTGCAATCCCGCGCATCCGGGAGAGTAGTCCTCCGGCGATAGCGCGATGAGCACCACGGTCGAAGGCGCGCTGCTGATCTTTCTGGCGGCGCTGCTCTACAGTTCGGTGGGACATGCCGGCGCCTCGGGTTATCTGGCCGTCATGGCGTTTCTCGGCACGGCGCCCACCGTGATGCGGCCGACTGCATTGATCCTCAATCTGCTCGTGGCCACCATCGGTACGGTGCAGTTTGCGCGCGCCGGATATTTCCGATGGTCCCTCTTCTGGCCCTTTGCGCTCGCATCAATTCCTGCTGCATACATCGGCGGCAGGCTCTCACTGCCTGTCGGGGTCTACAAGGAAGTGGTCGGCGTGGTTCTCGTGCTCTCCGCCGCACGCTTTGTGATCACGTTGCGCGCGCCGGATACGGTCAAACGGGACGTACCGCGCTGGCTCGCGCTGATCGTCGGTGCGCTGCTGGGTCTGCTCGCGGGATTGACCGGCGTCGGCGGCGGCATCTTCCTGAGTCCGGTACTGCTGCTGGCCGGATGGGCGGACCTTCGCACCACCGCCGCTACGTCGGTGGCATTCATCCTCGCCAATTCCGCGTCGGGTCTTCTGGGCCAATGGCATTCGCTTGGCGCCGCGCGCAACATCGCGCCGATATGGGGTGTTGCGGCGGTCGCGGGGGGTCTGATCGGTGCACGCCTCGGTGCCCGGCACCTGCCGGGGCCTGCGCTCCGCGGCACACTCGCCGCGGTGTTGCTGGTGGCCGGACTCAAACTCGCGCTCGGATGAACGTGTTGGTAAACGCGCGCTGACTCAGGGTCGCACACCTTCGAGCTCAAGCAGCCGGACCTTGCGCCACAAGCCGCCGCCGTAGCCGCCAAGCTTGCCGCCGGTATTCACTACACGATGACAAGGAACAACGATAGCCAGGCGATTGCGACCGTTGGCGCTGCCCACCGCGCGCACCGCGCGAGGGTTCTTCACCTCGCGCGCGATATCGGCATAGGAGCAGGTGGCACCGTGCGGGATGCGCTGCAGCGCACGCCACACGGAGAGCTCAAAGGGTGACCCTCGCAGCACGAGTGGTACGGTGAACGCCTTCCGCGTGCCCGCAAAATATTCCTCGAGCTCGACAAAGAGTCTGGTGAGATGCCGATGTTCCCCTGCGACGATCGGTCCGCGAAACCAGCGCCGGAGTGTGGGAGCCTGCGCCTCGAGCCGGGCGATGTCGCCGAACTCCAGGAGCACCACACCTTCGTCCACGGCGGCAGTGACCAAGGGCCCGAGCGGCGATTGCCATACGGCTGCCGTCACCGGTTCGCCGTCTCGCGCCTGGCCTGGTGGCGATCCCACCAGGCGTGAGAACGCGTCGCGGAAGCCACTGTGCGATTCCCACGCCGAATGCACGATGACCCCATCGAGCGATGCGCCCGCATGCAGATTGCGCTGTGCGCCGGCCAGCCGACGCGCGCGAAGCCACGCGTGAAAGGTCACACCGTGCGTGCGCAGACAGTGCCGCCGCACGCGCACCGGATCGAAGCCGTGTTCCAGCAAGTCCGCGTCGGTCACGCGACTCGTGTTGCGCGCGTCGGCCAGCGCGACAAGCCGAGGCCACCACTCGGGCTCGCCGAGCTCGCGTTCGGGATGGCAGCGGAGACACGCGCGGAAGCCGGCGTCGCGGGCGGCGTCGAGCGTCGGGAAGAATTCCAGATTCTCCGGTTTGGCATGGCGCGAGGGACAGGTCGGACGACAGGCGATGCCGGTGGTCTTGACCGCGACGATGAACACGCCATCCCACGCGGCGTCGCGTTGCGCGACGGCACGAAGCAGGGTGCGACGGGCCGGGAGCTTCTGGGCGGTTATCATGACCGGGAGTCTAGTGCGTGCCACAAGCGGTGCGCCACCGGAATCTGAACGGGGATTCCCGCCGCGTCCCCCTTGCCGGCGCCGGGCCGATCGGGGATTCTTCGGCACACGCCCCAGTCATGGTGTCCACGGGAGTCTCCGCTTGGCCGAACGCCCACTTCAGCTCTACGAGACCAGCCAGATCCGGGTCACCTTCGACCCGACCATCTGCCGACATTCCGGTGTCTGCCTGAGAACGTTGCCTGCCGTATTCGATGTGCGCCAGCAGCGCTGGGTGCGTCCCGAGAATGCGGCGCCCGGTGAGGTCCTCGCGGCAGTGGCAAAGTGTCCGTCCGGAGCGCTCAAGGCACATCTGGTGACCGCCGTGCATCCGTCGGCGCGACGCGACGGTACAAGCTAGGTGCCGGTGCAGCTTCCCGAAACCGCCGAGATCGTGCTGCGCCTCGGTGCCGCGACTGTTGTCGGCGGTGCGCTGGGAATCAATCGCGAGCTTCGCCACAAATCCGCCGGACTGCGCACCCTCGCGCTCGTCGCCCTCGGCGCCGCGATGGCCGCGATCGTGATTACCATGGTCGCGGGCGGCGACTCGAGCGCCGCATCGCGGGCGCTCCAGGGAGTGCTGACGGGCATCGGATTTCTCGGTGCGGGCGTGATCCTGCATCCCAGTCAGGAACCGACCGTCATCGGCCTCACCACAGCGGCATCGGTCTGGGTGGTGGCTGTGCTGGGCTTTGCATGCGGATTGGGAGCGTGGGCCGTGGCGGCGGCGGGAACGGTGCTCGTGCTGGTCGTGCTCGTCCTGGGGAGCTACCTCGAGGATGCCATGCGGCGCCGGTGGCCGGCGCCACGCGGTCATTGATGCCGTCAGGGCCCGATGCGGAAGCGCTTGATGCCCTCGGACTTGCCACTCAGGAAAACTTCGACGTCATAGTTGCCGATGTCGCGCGCACGGGCGCTGCCAAACCGGAGCACCACGTTGGCGCCGCCGGTGCTGTCGGGCGCGCCGGTCGCGGCGGCCGCCGAGTCTACGGTGCGCGTGCCAAGCTTGAGGCGCGCGGCGACGGGTGCGCCGACGGGCGCGTACTGCGTGCGAATGGCCAGAAAGACGGAATCAGTGGGTGCAAAGCGCAGCGCCATGCCGCCCACGAGTGTGCCCGTGGTGGTGACCCCGTGGCCCACATCGAATGCCATGATATGCGGATTGCGGGGCAGCGGCGTTACGGCGGTGCCGACGGCGCTGTCGAACGTCGCGTCCTGCGGAGTTTTCCGATCGCCGCAGGCGGCAACGGCGACCACGGCGGCGCAGGTCAGAATGCGGGTGGCTGTCATGCGGGGGAAGCTATGCGGTCGCGGCCCGGGCGCAATCGCGACCCCCGCCACGCGGATCGGCGGCTAGGCCGATGACCATTCGACTGGTGGTCTTCGACGTGGCCGGCACCACCGTGCATGACGGCGATCGCGTCGCTGCGCGGGCCATGCACGAGGCCCTGGACCGCGCGGGACTCACGCTCCGCGATGGCGCCATGGAAGGCGTCGCCGGGATGGCCAAGCCCGAGGCGCTCCGCCTTTTGGTGGAAGGCCACGGCCGCGACGAACTCCTGCCGCAACTGACTGCCGTCCACGACGACTTCGTGTCGCGCGTGCTGCGGCATTATCGCGACGCGAACCGCGTCCGCGCGGTCGACGGCGCCGCAACGACCTTTGCCGAGCTCCGCGCGTCCGGCGTGCAGGTGGCGCTTGGCAGCGGCTATTCGCGGCCGGTCCTGGACTGCATCCTCACCACCCTCGGCTGGTCCGCGGACGAGCCGATCATCGATGCGACCATCGCAAGCGACGAGGTCGCGCGCGGCCGGCCATATCCCGACATGATCGATGCGTTGCGAACGCGGCTTGGCGGCGTGCCGTATTCGCAGGTTGCGAAGGTGGGTGACACGCCGATCGATCTGCAGGAAGGGACGATGGCACGCTGTGGCCTGGTGGTCGGTGTGCTGAGCGGCAGCGGCGATCGCGCCACGCTCGCGCAGCATCCGCACGACCATCTGATCGACAGCGTCGCGCAGCTTCCCGAATTGCTTGACCGACTGGGGCAGATGCCGGCGTGACGCGTGTGGATTTCTTGTCGTCCTGAGCAGAGCGAAGGATCTCAGGCTCAATGCGACGTCAAGCCTGCCGCCGGCGTATTTGACAGGAAAGCAGACCACTGGGCGGGGGGCGACCACGCCAGACCGCCCACTCGTCGGCGCGGAACTCGCGCGCGCCGCGTACCGACGATCACTGTGACAGAAGGAGGCGCGCTGCTCAGACACCCGCGCCTTCCTCTGGTCGGCTGTCGTGCTCGCCCCGCGATGCTCCGCGGACACGGCCCCGCGGCGCGAATTGCCTGGCAGACAATGGGACGGTGCGTGCGTAGCGGCGTGATTGTTTGTCATCCTGGGCCTTGCCCTTGAGCGCAGCGAAGGGGCAGCGAAGGATCTCGCGCTCAACAGGGCGTTGGAGTGCGGGGGGCGACCACGCCAGACCGCCCACTCGTCGGCGCGGAACTCGCGCGCGCCGCGTACCGACGATCACTGTGACAGAAGGAGGCGCGCTGCTCAGACACCCGCGCCTTCTTCTGGTCGGCTGCCGTGCTCGCCCCGCGATGCTCCGCCGGCACAACCCCGTGGCGCGAATTGCTTGGCAGACAATGGGACGGTGCGCGCAGCACCACTGTCGCATTGTCACACCGACACTACTCGCCGCCTTCTTTGGTCTTGAGGCGTCCCGCGCTGCGTGCCGCGCGGCGCAGCAGATATTCGATCTGCGCGTTGAGTGAGCGCATGTCGTCGTTGGCCCACCGGGCGAGCGCCGCATGCAAGCCCGGTTCCAGCCGCAACGGGAAGGCCTTCTTTTCCGCCATGACGCGCGCCTAGTAGAGCGATCCGGTATTGACCACCGGTTGCATTGGCTGATCGGCGCAGAGCGTCACCAGAAGATTCGACACCATCGCCGCCTTCCGCTCGTCGTCGAGTGTGACGATGCCCTTGGCGACAATGCTCTTGAGCGCTTCGTCGACCATGCTGACCGCACCTTCCACGATCAGCGACCGCGCGGCGATGATGGCGCTGGCCTGCTGCCGGCGCAGCATCGCGTTGGCGATCTCCGGAGCGTACGCGAGGTGCGCGATCCGCGCCTCGAGCACTTTCATGCCGGCCTTGGCGAGCCGGGCCTGCACTTCGCTGGCCATCTGATCGGAAATCTCGGCGGCGTTGTGACTGAGCGAACGTTCACCGTCGGCGTGCGCGTCGTACGGATAGCTCGATGCGAGCGTCCGCACCGCGGACTCGCTCTGCACGCGCACGTAGTCCTCGTAGTTGTCGACGGCAAAGAGCGCTTCGGCGGTGTCGACCACCTGCCAGACCACGATGGCGCCGATCTCGATCGGATTGGACGCCTTGTCGTTCACCTTGAGCTTGGCCGTTTCGAAGTTCCGCACGCGAAGCGAGATGGCGCGCTTGGCCAGGAACGGGTTGGCCCACCAGAGGCCGGCACTGGTCACGGTGCCGGTGTACTTGCCAAAGAGGGTGAGGACCTTGGCCTGGTTGGGCTGGACGCTGAAGAAGCCGCCGAGACAGAAGATCAGGACGACGATGAGCGCGACGCCGCCGATGCCCCATGCGGGTGAACCCGCGGCGACACCGCGGACCGCCAACGCGCCGACGGCTGCGGCGGCGAGGAGAAAGATGACGACGGCGAGAAGGCCGTTGACGGGCTTGTGTTCGATGTCATGCATCGCGCGGCTCCGTGAGGTGGACATCATTATGATATCATTCTGACGTCACGCGCGCAATGCCGCTACATTCGGAGCGTGCCCTCCCGCCGCTGGACCCCTCTGGCATTGCTCTGCGTTGCCGCCTGCCTGGCCGAGCCCACGGCGCCGGCTGCCACGGCCGTGCACCCGGTCACCGCACTCAACGTGGTGCATCTGTCGCCCACCAATTCCTCGCTGCTGGCACTCTGGGCGGCGAGTCCCGCGCGCGCGTGGGCCGGCGGCTCGGGCGGCGTGATGCTCGCGTGGGATGGCCGTACGTGGAGCCTCGAAAGCGTGCCGACCATCCAGACCATCACCGGCATCTGGGCCGCGGACACGGCGCGCATCTACGCGACGGTGAGCGACGGCACAATTCTCAAGCGCATTGCCGGCGTCTGGTCGATCGACACAGTGCCGGTACCCACCACGCTGCTCGACGTGTGGGGACTCGACAGCACCCACCTCTGGGCGATCGGCACCAACGGTGTCGTGCTCGCGGGGAACGGCAGTGCGTGGCAGACGATGTCCGTGCCGATTCCCGCGGAGGTCTGGGGCATCTGGGGCAATGCGCCGGATCGCCTGGTGGCCGTTGGGCAGAACGGTGTCATTCTGCAATGCTGCGATGGCGGCACGTGGCACAGCGTGGCGTCGCCCACGAGCAACGGCCTCTTTGCGGTCGCGGGTGATTCCACCGGCCGCATGGTGGCGGTGGGGGTCAATGGCACGATTCTCCTCGGCGAATCGGGGACCTGGCGTCAGATCGCATCGCCCACGACCGCCAATCTCTTTGCCGTGTCGAATGACGCACCCGGACATTTCCTCATCGCCGGCGATGGCGGACTCCTTCTCGGCGGCGATGGCGTGAGCTGGAGTCTCGTCCCCGCACAAGGTGAACACGAAAATCTGCGCGCGCTCGCCAGCGTCCTGGGGCGCAACTTTGCGGCCGGGTGGTTTGGCACCGTGCTGGGCGATGCCGGCGGCTGGTCGCCGCAAGTGAGTGGTGGCGCGCTCTACGATGTCAGCGTGCCTGCGGAAGGAGCCGCCCTCGCTGTCGGCACCGGCGGCCTGGCGCTCGAACGCGACAATGGGACCTGGCACGCAGTCAGTCTTCCAACGGTGACATCACTCTACGGTGTGGCTTCGCTCGCGGCCAACGCGCGGCTGGTGGTGGGAGACAGCGGCACCATTCTGCGCTACGACGGCAGCGCCTGGCAGCGCGAGGCATCGCCATTCCACGGACTGTTGCGCAGTGTCTGGTGGTCGCCCGACGGCCGCGCGATGATCGTCGGCGATTCGGGGACGGCGCTTGCGTCGAGCGGCACCGCGTGGAATGCGGTCGCGACCGGCACGCACGTCTTTCTCCGCCATGTGTGGGGTGCGTCGTGGGACGACGTGTGGGCGGTCGGCGACTCGGGAACGATCCTCCGCTACGACGGCAGCGGGTGGCATCCATTTCCGGGGCCGACCGCGGCGCAGCTCCGCGGTGTGTGGGGCACGTCGTCGCGCGATGTGTGGGTCGTGGGCGAGGCCGGCACGGCGATGCATTGGGACGGCGACGACTGGCAGGTGCTGCCGGCGCCGGACAATGTCTCATTGCGCTCGGTGCGTGTGGTCAACGGCAGCGTGTGTGTGGTGGGTGAAAACGGCACGATGTGGCAGTGGAATGGCCGCGCGTGGAGTTCGCTGGGAACCGGTGTTCCCGGAATCCTGCTCGCGCTCGATGGTGGCGGGATGGTGCCGCTGGTGGCGGTGGGGGAATTGGCGATGGTGGTGGAGGGGCAGTGAGGGGCGCGGCGAGCGAGCGGAGCGCACCAGTGGTCTGGACATATCTCAACCGGCGGCGGACCTCATGAATCGCATCTCCCGTGTCCTGCAGGTCGTCGCTTGCCTCGGCGGCATTGCGTCTGCAGCCGGCGCACAGGACAGGCGCGCCGTCCCCAGCACCTATGAACTCTCCTGGACCACCCACAACAGTCGCACAAACGACGTGGTGCGCGCCGAGCTGATCATGGTGCTGGCGTCCGACCCGATCCCCGACGCGCTCGCCGGACGGATGGTGTTTGGAAAGGACCGAGCGCGTGGGTGACGCGGATCCGCGCCGGTGTCTGGCTACGCCTTGAGTGGCGACACTGGTAGCATCGGGATGTGAAGTCGACCGTCGATCCACGCGTCTCCATGGCATTCCCGGCGACGCGAGCGATTCGATGCCGTCCACCGTCATCCGTTCCTTCAAGTACGATCCGGCCAATCGCGTGCTGACCGTCGTCTTTCAGACCGGCCGCACCTACCAGTATCTCGATGTCCCGCCGGAACTTCCCCGCGCGCTGCGGTCGGCACGCTCGAAGGGCGCATACTTCAACCGCGAGATCCGCGGGACGTTCGATTTTGTCGAGATCGGCTGATCGAGGCGTTGCGAGTGATCTTTGCTTCGCAACCTGGCAGACATCGGAACGAATGGTTGCGCTAGCCAAGAAGCGCGAGGGCCGAGCCCTTGCGGCGCGGGAGTTGGGCCGTGGTGCACTGGTGCGGCGCCTTATCCGGACGCCAGCGTACAAACGACGTGCCGTGACGAAATCGCCCGCCGGTGAAATGATCGTACACCACCTCCACCACAAGCCTTGGCGCGAGCGGCTCCCACTCGCCGCTGCGCTCCGTGCTCCAGCGACTCGGACCACCCGGCGCGTTGCCGGTGAATCCCGGCTGCTTGATCAGCCGTTCGAGCTTCCGTGTGAGCGCCGGGCGATTTTCCCGCTTGATCCCCGACAGAAAGCCGACGTGATCGAGCTTCCCCGCGTCATTGTAGAGGCCGAGCAGGAGGGATCCCACCACGCGGGAACGCGTAGCGTAGCGAAAGCCGCCGACCACACAATCCGCGGTCCAGGTGTGCTTCAGCTTCTGCATCCCGGTGCGCTCGCCACTCTGATACGGAAGATCGAGCCGCTTGGCGATCACGCCGTCGAGCCCACCGCCGACCGCGGCAAACCAGTGCTTGACGACCGCAACATCCGTAGTCGCAGGGGAAAGGCAGATGCGGCCGCTGTGCGGAAGTGTCGCGGCGATCCGTTCGAGTGCCGTGCGCCGTGCCGCGAGCGGCTTGGTCGCCAGCGATCGGCTGCCGTGCGCCAGCAGATCGAACAGCACGTACACCGCCGGGTGTTCCGTACTGAGCTTGCGGATTCGTGATGCCGCTGGATGAATGCGCTGGAGGAGTTGATTGAAATCGAGACTTGTGCCCTGAGGTACCACGAGCTCGCCGTCCACCGCCACGCGCCGGACCGACCATGCCTTGAGCGCGGCGACGATCTCGGGGAAGTAGCGCGTGAGTGGTTTTCCCGCCTTGGACATCAGGACAATGTCACTGCCGTCGCGGAACGCGAGACAGCGGAATCCATCCCACCTGGGCTCGTACTGCCATTCGCTTCCGGTTGGCAGGGTGCCGACGGGCTGCGCTTCCATCGGCGCGAGGTCCGGTGCGATCGGCAGCTTCATGGTGTGCGCCGCGCGCGGCGGCGCCTCGGCCGGCCCGCCTTCGGCGTGGCGCGATCGGGTTGCAGCCGAGGAGGACGGGCGCCGTGCCGCTCGGAAGTCATCACAGGAGCGTAGTCGAGTTCGCACCCTTCTCTTGCACACTGCAGCAGCAGGCCGCCACGACTCATGTCGCCGCGACCCGTAAAGTCCGCGGGAAAGTGCAGTCGCGCACCAAAGATGGCCGCCAGGGGCGCGACGTACTTGTCCGTCGCGACACTGCCAAGCAGGACGACATTGCCGCCGCCGAGCTCGTCGGCGAGTGTCGCGGCGTCGCGGACGAAGGGGTCGCGATACGGCGGATGCAGATGGTCGATCACCGCATCAGCCATGGCGCGAAAATCGGCGAGCGTAATCGCTGTGCCAGGATCGACGAGTCCGCGGTCGCTGGTGATCACCCGGATCGCATCATCAGTCGCGGCAAAGCGCCGGCTGTACGCGAGTTTGCCGCGAAAGTAGAGTCCGCTGATGAATGAAAAGATTTCGCCGATCGGGACCGCACCCACGCGCAACCTGACCGCGAGATCGAACGCCGCCTGCGCGTTGAGCAGCAGCGCGGCGCGGCGGCCGCCGAGCGATGCGGGAGAAAGGAGAAAGGCGCGCGGCATATGATCAGACGGTCTGGCGAGTGGCTGGCTGCTGCTCTTACGCCACGCGCCGCGTCTTGCCCTTGAGAAAATCCATCAGCAGGAACTGTCCCAGCGTCATCGGGCTCGC
>DATAVM010000121.1:0-5728 GCA_036267775.1 Gemmatimonadales bacterium | reverse complement strand
GCCCCCGGGTGCCGCTCCCATCATCAGCGCCGCGATTCCGGACAAGTCGTCCGACTATGCGACCAGCATGATCAACGAGGGCCAGTCCGTTTCGATCTCGTTCGCCGGTGCGCCGGCCGGAACCTACAAGGTCTATTGCATTCCTCATCAGGCGATGGGAATGCACATGACGATCACGGTTCAGTAGTCGCCCGAAGGTCCTGTGCTCCGGCTCGCTGTCCCGACGATCTGCGTCGGAGCGGCGGGCCGGAGTTGTTTCAGGCCGTCGTCGCGCGCCGTCCGGCGTAGCCCGCCACCACCGCACCGGTTATCAAGCCCGCGGCGCTGTCCACCACATAGTGCATCTGGCAGTACACGACACCCACCGTCATCAGCACCGCCGGCACGCACAGGATCATGCCCAGCCGGCGCGATCCACGCCATCCGCCAATGGCGCACGCCACCGTTGCCGCCACATGCGATGAGGGAAAGGCCGCGCCGTAGGCACTCCCTCCGCTCAACGCCGCATAGACCATTCGGGCCGGCAGATTCGCGATGAAGGCGCCCGATGGTCGCGGGAATTCGTAGTACGGGCCCGCCGCCGGCAGGAAGATGTAGAAGAGGTAGCAGATCACATACGTCGCCAGGAGGCCATCAAGAAAGCGCTCGATTGCCGCGGTCCGCCGCCGTGCCAGGAAATACAGAATCGGCACGGTGATGACGAGGTAGTACGACAGGTACGCAGAGTGAAAGACGATGGACCAGAACGCGCTCGGGTGCGCGCGCCACCAGTCACGGCTGGGCTGCTCGCCAAAGATGCGCCACTCCACCGACTGGAGCTGGTGGTCGATCGTGGTCACGGCGCCAAAGCCGTTGAGGATATCGATGGCCGAATAGAGCGCGGTGAGCAGAATGATCGGATAGAGTGCCCGCAACGTGCGACTCGTGGCGGTGGGCGGCGCGTGGACCACCAGCCACGCCAGCACCGGAAGCGCCAGGTGCGCGCCGAGTACGGCAACCATCCCGGGCTGCCCCAGGCGCGTCGCAGCGAGCGCGGCGACGATCACGCCGTAGCCGGCGAGCATGGCATCGACCAGGCGCCACCGCGGTGCGGCGATGGTCAGAGCCAATGGGCGTTCCGATACCACGCGGCGGTGTCTGCCAGACCGCGCGGCAGATCCCATACGGCTGACCAGCCGGTCCTCGCCATGAACGGCGACGGATCGGCCGTCCACGCTTCCTGAAAAAACTCGTGGATCTTGTCGGGATGCAGAATGGTTTTCTGGTGCATGACGCGAGACCAGGCGCCAGTGATCGCGAGTATCACGACTGCAAGCCAGCGCGGCACCCGCAGCAGCAACGGCCGCTGCTGCATCTCGCGCGCAACGGCTCGGGCGAGCTCTGCCGACGTAGTCGGCGCGGGATGATTGACATAGTAGACCCCGCAGAGATCGGCCGTTGTGGCCGCAAGAATGATCGCGTCGGCCAGATCGGCCACATGGATCAACGAGATCTCCATGGTGCCGTCACCGAGCATCGGTGCAATGCCGTAACGTGCGGCCTTGAAGAGCGGCAGCAGGCCGTCGCGATCGCCGGGACCGTAGACAACGGGCGGTCGAACGATCACCGCGTCGGGAATGATGGCGGTGAGGGCCGATTCACCCGCGAGCTTGCTGCGGCCGTAGGCGGTCACCGGCGCGTTGAGGCCATCGGCTGTCTTCGGCATGCCGCGACGTGACGGCCCGCCCGCCGCCATGGAACTGATCAGCACAAATCGCGGGCGCACGGCGGCATCGCGCGCGGCGCGCGCAACATTCGCGGTGCCGTCGCGATTGGCCGCCATGAACTCGGCTTCATCGATCGCGCCGACCAGACCGGCCACATGATAGATGACATCCTGACCGGTGACGGCGGTCGCCAGCGCGTCGTGGTTGGCCAGATCACCGGCGATGAGGCGGACACCGCGCTCGGAGAGTGGTGCAGCGCGGTCGGGAGAGCGGACGAGAGCGGTGACGGTATCACCGCGGGCAAGCAGATGGTCGACGAGGCGACCGCCGACAAAGCCGGTCGCTCCGGTGACCAGGACGTTCACGTGGATCGGTCGAAGATGCGGTAGGTCTTGTACAGCGTAAAGCCGGCCTTGGACAGGCCCTGATTGATGCCCGGATTGTCCTCGAGCAGCCAGCTGCCTTCGCCCCACCCGATGCCGCGATCAGCCGCCTTGGTCCAGATCCAGTGATAGAGTGCCGAGTCGATGCCCTTGCCGCGCCACTCGGGAACGACGCCCAGCAGCGGGACGCGTGCGCGATGCAGTTGCTGCGTGAACTTGAGCTTGAACAGCATCGTGAATGCGGCCGGAAACATGCCGCCGCCGCGATTGCCGCGGAGCAGCCAGTTGAGATCGGGGAGGCCCAGCCCAAAGCCGATCGCCACGCCGTCCTTCTCGATAAACGGCACGAGCTCGGGGATCACCACCGGCTTGAACTGCTCGGCCAGGAGGTCGATCTCGGCTTCGGTCATTGGGATGTGGCCCCAGTTGTCTTCCCAGCAGGCGTTGTAGAGCCGCTTGATGGTGGCCACATCTTCCTTGAAGCGCTTCATGTTGAGCGATCGGATGGTCAGGCCGTAGCGCTTCTTGAGCAACTCCACCGCGCGCACCGTCCGCTCGGGTGCGACGAGTGGCGCCTCCATCGAGCCGCCCTGCAGTGCCACGAGATCCTTGGCTTTCGCAAAGCCCGCGGTCTCGATCAACGTCTTGTAGTACGGCGGATTGTGCGGCATCATCAGCGCGTTGGGCGTGTCGAATCCTTCGATCAGCAGTCCGCATTCGTCGTTGATGGAAAACGACATCGGCCCGCGCAGCGTGTCGAGGCCGCGGGCGCGAATCCATGCACCGGCGGTGTCGAACAGCGCCTTGGCGACCTCGAAGTCGTTGACGCTCTCGAAAAATCCGAAGAAGCCCACCTTGTCCTTGTGGACTTCGTTGTGCAGGTGGTTATGCGTCGCCACGATGCGACCCACGACCTCATCACCCCGGAGGGCGATGAAGTATTCGGATTCAGCGTGCTGGAAGAAGGGATTCTTCTTGCGGTCGAGCAGCTTCTTGACCTCGGCGCGAAACGGCGGAACCCAGTTGAGATCCTGCCGATGCAGCCGGTACGGCAGGTCGACAAAACGGTCCAGGTCCTTTGCCGTCTCGACGCGCCGGATCTCCGGCGCGGTACTCATCAAATGACCCCCAACTCCTTGCCGATGCGACGGAACGCATCGAGCGAGCGGTCGATCTGGTCGGCCGTGTGCGTAGCCATCACGCTGGTGCGAAGCCGACATTGTGCCGGCGGAACCGCGGGCGGGCAGACGGGATTGGTGAAGACGCCCTCGTCAAAGAGCTTGCGCCAGAAGAGGAAGGTCTTTTCCAGCGGACCGATCAGCACCGGTACGATCGGCGTCGACGTCGGCCCGATGTCGAAGCCCAAGTCGCGGAAGCCGTCCTGCAGGCGCTTGGCGTTGTTCCAGAGCATCGCACGACGCTCGGGTTCCTTCTGGAGCACATCGAGTGCGGCGATCACACCGGCGGTGTTGGCCGGCGGCAGCGACGCGGTAAAGATGAACGGCCGCGACCAGTGCTTGAGATAGTGGATGACCGACTCGTCGGCCGCCACGAATCCGCCAACCGACGCCAACGACTTGGAGAAGGTGCCAGCCACAATGTCGACCTCGGCCTGCAACCCGAAATGCGGCCCGGTGCCGTCGCCATTGGGGCCAAGAACGCCGAGGGAGTGCGCATCGTCGACCGCGAGGGCGGCGCCAAAACGCTTGGCGATCTTGACGAGCTCCGGAATGTCCGCGATGTCGCCTTCCATCGAATAGACGCCGTCGACGACGATCAACGTGCCCTTGCCCGAGGTGTTCCGCTCGAGCAACTGGACGAGCTTGTTCAGGTTATTGTGCGGAAAGCGCTGCGTCTCGCCGTGCGAGAGCTTGGCGCCGTCCACGATGCAGGCGTGATCGAGCTTGTCCAGATAGACGGTTTCACCGCGGCCCAGCAGGCCGGAGATCATGCCGAGATTGGCGCCGTATCCGGTCGAGAAAACCAGGCAGGCTTCCTTGCCGATAAATTCCGCCAGCTTCGCTTCCAGCTGCTCGTGCAGATCGAGCGTGCCGTTGAGCAGGCGGGACCCGGTGCAGCCCGCGCCGTACCGGCGCAGCGCACTGGCGGCCGCTTCCAGCACCCGGGGATGATGGGTGAGGCCGAGGTAGTTGTTCGATCCGAGCATGATCCGCTTTTTTCCATCGATGGTGACGACGGTGTCTTCGGATTCAGAAATGGTTCGGAAATAGGGGTACAGTCCGGCGGCCTGGACCTCACGGGCAGCGGTGTAGTCCCTGCACTTGTCGAAGAGCGCCACCTGGGACTGGAGCGTCTCTGATGCCACGCGGCCTCGCAATGCGCTGGTGTCGATGTCAGGCAATACCGTAATCGGACGACCCGATTGAAGGGAAGAAAAATACGACTGTGGCGAGACTGACACAAGCGGAAAACGGCCGGCTGCGGCGCCAGTATCCTCGTAACTGGCGGTGGCATATGGTCTTTGCGGCGCTGGCTTGCGCCCCGATGGCAGCTCGCGGCCAGTATCCCCGCGCCCAGCCCGGACAATTCGAGGTCCGCGGGCTCGACTATGCCGCCAACGGAGGCTGGCGCCAGCGGGCTGCCATTGTCATGGCCGCTCGGCGGGCGCTGCTAGCGTCCGGCAACGTTGCACAATTAAACGCTTCCGGCAGCGGCTCGCCGGCGATCAAGGGGAATCTGTTTGTCCCGGTCATTCCGCTCGCCTTCCGCGATGCCCCGGCTCCCTATCCCAGCTCCGCCTATCAGACGCTGCTCTTCAGCGGAGCGCCGGTCGGGACTGCGTGGAGTGTAAAGACCTGGTACGCCGCGGAGTCGCGCGGAAATCTGTCGGTGGACGGCACGGTCTTTCCGGCCGTCCACGTCGACAGCACCAGCAGCTATTACGAAGACGGCTGCAACGGCGTGGGGGTGATGACGCCGTGTCCGCCACAAGCGCCGTCTCGCATGAATCAGCTTCTCCTCTCTGTGCTCGACTCCATCTCCAACGCTCCAGGTGGCGATACCGTCTGGGGTCGGTTCGACAACGACGGCCCGGACGGCATTCCCAATTCCGGCGACGACGATGGCGTGGTCGATGTGATCGCCTTTCTCCAGCCGCTGGTTGACGGCGCCTGCGGCGGCCCGGGGATCTGGTCGCATCGCGCGACGATCGGCAACTGGAACGATGGCAAGCCCTACGTGACCAGAACGCCGCGCCGCGACCACAATGGCCAGCCCATTGCCGGTCAGTTCATCACCATCAATTCCTACACGATGCAATCCGCACTCGGCGGCAATGATGCGTGCACCGGTTCCGCGATCATGCCGATCGGTACGATGGCCCACGAGACCGGGCACGCGTTCGGGCTTCCCGACCTGTACGACACGAGTCCGCTGTCGGGGACACAGGGGATCGGCGAATGGGGACTGATGGCGTCGGGGCCGTACGCGCGGCCGTATTCGCCGGCGTCGTTCGACGCGTGGTCGCTGGTGCAGCTCGGCTGGGTTGCCATCGACAGCCTGGTGACCGGCAATACGACGCAAGCGGCGCCGGTCCAGCTCTCCAACACGGTGTACTACGGCGGCACCGATGTGCCCGGCATCTATTTCCTGCTGGAAAACCGTGGCGCAGTGGGCACC
>DATAVM010000120.1:0-1944 GCA_036267775.1 Gemmatimonadales bacterium | reverse complement strand
CCGTAAATGCAGCTCATCCGCAGCACCGCGGTGCGCAAGCCATAAACCCGCGCATAATCGCGAACGTATTGATCGGCTGCGCCCTTCGAGCAACCGTAAGGGCTGTGTAGATCGAGTGGCGCTGCTTCGCTTACGCCGGATGCCATCCGGTCATCCGCTGGCATGTAGCGCTCGCCACGGCGGACGAAACTGTGGCCGGTCAGTTCGCCGTACACTTTGTTGGTCGAGGCGAACACCAGCGGCGCGCGCGGATTGCGCAAACGAATCGCCTCGAGCACGTTGAGCGTGCCGCGAGCGTTGATTTCAAAATCCTCGATCGGATCGTGCAGGCTGGTGGTGACTGCCACTTGGGCGGCAAGATGCAGCACCGCCGCGACACCGGCCACTACCCCGCCCACGGCCGCAGGCTCGCGGACATCGCCGTGCACCAATTCGATGCGCGTGGGATGGCGATCCTGCAGCCACGCCGCGTTTTCGTGCGCGCCGCTGCGGGACATGTTGTCGAAGATGACGACCGGCGTGCCGCGAGCGGCTAGCGCGTCGGCGAGGTTGCTGCCGATAAAGCCGGCGCCACCGGTGATGAGAACTGCTCGGTCCTGGTGCCGGGGATGCCGCGTCGCCCTCATGCCACCAGTCCCCGACTTTCGAGTTCCGCGGTGGCGCGGTCCACGCCGTCTTCGGCGGATTGCCCCGCAAGCCACTCCGCCAAGCCTTCAAGGCCCGGGATGAAGTCCATCCGGGGTTCGAATCCCAGCCTGGTGCGCGCCTGCGTTATGTCCGCGAAGCAATGGCGGATGTCGCCGGCGCGATACTTGCCGGTGATCAGCGGCGCAATGGATGTGCGGCCGACCACCCGCGCCAGATCTTCGCCAATAGATCGCACTGTCCGGCTTTGGCCGGAGCCGATGTTGAATACGCAGCCTTGCGCCGTGGTCGTCTCCAGCGCCAGAAGGCAGGCACGTGCCACATCATGGACGTGGACAAAATCGCGCCGCTGCATGCCATCTTCGAAGATCAGCGGCGATTTCCCATTCAACAGGCGGGCCGCGAATATCGCCAACACACCGGTGTAGGGGTTGGACAGTGCCTGGCGAGGGCCGTAGACGTTGAAAAACCGAAGCGCGACCGTCGGCACGCCGTAAGCTCTCCCGACCACCAGGGCCATGCGCTCCTGGCAATATTTGTTCAGCGCATACACAGAGCTAAGCGACGGTTGCTTGCTTTCTGGTGTGGCGGCGGGAACAAGCGGTTCACCGCGGGCGTCTTCCGGCTCCCAAGCGCCGCGCCGAAGCTGCTCCATGCTGCGTTCAGCAGGCGAGACCACTTCGCCAGCGCTGTCGCGGCACAGGCCCTCGCCATAAACGCTCATCGACGAAGCGACGACCAGACGCTGCACCGGACGCCGCGAAATCGCCTCCAGCAGAATGGCGGTTCCGAGTTCGTTGTTTTCGACGTATCCGGCGATATCGTACATGCTCTGCCCGACGCCCACCGAGGCGGCGAGATGAACCACAGCATCGACCTTCTGCAACGCGCGTTCGACTGTGTCGCGATCGCGCACGTCGCCGATCAGGAGCTCAAGGTCGCTGGCGATGTAATCGGGCGGCGTGGCGTCAGCGCCGTGCACCTGTGCTGTCAGGTTGTCCAGCAGGCGCACCTCGTAACCGTGCTGCAGAAGAAGGTCGGCGAGATGCGAGCCGATAAAGCCAGCCCCGCCTGTTATCAACACACGCATCGCCAGTGCTGCTCCTGAGGGATTGTTAGATTTCCAACGCTGCCTAAAAAGGTTTGTTCCTTTTGCGTCGCTCAGTGCGTCGCATGACCTACAGAGTCGCCCATAAGACTCAGCACCATCTGCACCAGACATCTGCCACACCAAGCGCTCGCTTCTAGACATCCGACCGCGCTATCTTGCATGTGAACACTGCCGAGCCTTGTTCTTTG
>DATAVM010000119.1:0-3018 GCA_036267775.1 Gemmatimonadales bacterium | reverse complement strand
CCCCAGTAGTTGCCTTCGCCGAGCTGCCAGAATGCCAGACCCGCGGCGAACATCGGGCCATTGAGCCGTGTGTTGAACTGCAGCAGACGGGCAAAGAAGGTGTCCCGGCCGACCAGCAGCGGCAGTGTCTGCACGATGCCGACCCGGGGGTGCGCATCCATGACCTGCGCCAGGCGCACCAGCGCTTGACCGGACATGATGCTGTCGGCATCCAGCACGATCATGTAGTCGTACGCGCCGCCCCAGTTACGCACGAACTCGGCGACATTGCCGGCCTTGCGGTCGACATTGTCCTTGCGGCGGCGATAGAAGAGCCGTCCACCCGCGCCCAGCCGCGCGACCAGCGCGCGCCATGCGATCTCCTCGGCCCGCGCGATCTCAGCGGAGCGCGTGTCGGAGAGCACGAAGAAGTCGAAGCAGGCCTGATCGCGCTGCTGCATGAGTGAGCGCCAGATCGCCTCGATGCCCGCGAAGACGCGGGCGGTGTCCTCGTTATAGATGGGCGTAACGATGGCGGTGCGGCTGGCCAGACGCCGATGCTGACTGTCGGTCGACGCCAGTGCCGCCGGATCGCGGCCGCGCAGGCGCATGATGAAGCCAGCCACCGCCGTCCAAAAGGCGCCGGAGATCCAGGTGAACAGGGCGGTGAACATCACCAGACCGGAGATCTGCAGCGTCGAGAGACCTGCCGCACGCACGATGTCGAGCATCAGCATGCCGCCGGTGAGTGCGCTCAGCAGAGTCAGGCCGAAGAACAGTGAGCGGCGCCACAGCGCCTGGCGGCGCAGGTATCGCTCGAGGGAAAATATTTGCGGGCTTGCGGCGCTCATGGTGTGTACAGATAGGTCCAGGTCTCAGTCAGCGCTTCGCCATACAGGGTCAGGTAACACCGCAGGTCCACGTTCTGCGTGCCCTTGGGTGCGAGCTTGAAGGCCACCCGCCAGACGCCGTTCTCGGGCAGGCGCTGCACGGTCACATTGCTGATGTCAGCATCGTGTGCGCTCAACTGCGCCAGCACCGGCTGCGAGCCCTCCAGCAACGCGAGATCCCCGCCCCAGAAGTCCACCAGCACCCGCCGTGAATTATCGCCGCTGCGATTGCTGATGCTGGCGGTGCGGGTCGCAATCGCCCGTCCGCCCGGCGGCCACAGAGGAGAGTACAAATAGGCAGACAGCAGGTAGGAGAAACTGAACGGCTTGCCCGGCGTCAGGTGCGCATCGGGAACCCAGGAGGCGACGATGTTGTCGTGAATCTCCTCGCCGGTGGGAATCTCCACCAGTTCCACATGACCCTTGCCCCAGTCTCCCAGCGGGGATACCCAATAACTCGGACGCCGTTGGTAGTGTGCCTCTTCGTCCTGGTAATCATTGAAGGCGCGGTCGCGTTGATCCAGGCCAAAGCCGTGCGGATGCTCATCCGTGAAACTCGATACCCGCAGCATGTGCGGATTGCCGAGCGGGCGCCACAGCCACTCGCCTGCGCCAGTCTGCTCGAGCAATCCATCGCTGTCGTGGACCTCCGGGCGGTAGTCCGTATTGGCGAGCGCATTGTTGCCGCCATACAGGTACATGGAGGTCAGCGGTGCGATGCCGAGCTTCTCGACGCTCTTGCGCGGATAGAGCGTGGCGGTGACCTCCACGTCCGTCTTGCCGCCCGGGCGCACTTCGAACCGATACGCCCCGGTGAGGCTCGGGCTGTCCAGCAGTGCATAGATGGTCAGGGTGCGCTGCTGCGGCGGCGGCTTCACCAGCCAGAAGTCGCTAAAATAGGGGAACTCCTCACCCGTGGTCGTGGCGACATTGATCGCCAGTCCGCGCGCTGACGCGCCATAACTCTGGTCGCGACCCAGTACACGAAAATAGGAAGCGCCCAGGAACACGATCAGCTCATCCTTGTAGTCGGGATGCTGCAGGGGGAAGTGCACGCGAAAACCGGCGAATCCCAGATCCCGTGACAGGTTGCGCGGCCGGCGCACACTCTTGCCGAAATCAAAATCGGCAGGGTCATAGCGCACCGGCTGCACCATGCCATCCGTGTCGACCTCATTGATATTGACGCGTCGCCGGTAGGTGAAGCCCCGGTGAAAGAACTGCACCTCGAAGAGCGCCTGATTACGCCACAGGGCCCGGTCCGGTACGAAGCGGATATCGCGGTACTGATCATAGCTGAGGTGCGAGAGGCTGTCGGGCAGCGGTGGGTCGTGATCGGCGTAGGGCTGGGCGGCGCGCTGCTGGGCCAGTCGCTGGACATCGTCAAATCCAAAAGCAGGGGGGGCGGCGGGTGCGGCCGGCGCGGCGGCCTGCGCCGCCGCGGGGCTGGCCGGATTCGCGCTCGCCGGAGGGGTCGATTTCGCAGCTGCGGGCGTGCTCGGGGGCACTGCCGGGGGTTTTGCCGGCGGCGTTGCCCGGGCCGCCGCGGGCACTTTCACTGGCGTTGGCGCCGGTGCCGGAGCTCGGGCAGCCGCAACCGGCTGTGCGGGGGGGGCGGCGGGCGCGGCAGCGGGGGGCGACTGCGCCCCGGCTGTCGGACCGGCCAACGGCGCTGACAACGCGGCGGCGATCAGAACGCTCAGCAGCCATTGTCGCGCTCGCACAGGCCACTCCTGAAGTAAGGGACGCGGGCCCTCCTTCGGAACCCATCGTCAAACGGTGCGGCGCAAGGGACATAAGGCGCCGACGGGCATAATCGCAATCGTCCCGACAGGGGTCGACCTTGGCTGGCGCTGAAAGCGCTGTCGGACAGCCACGGACAGCCACAACCGTGCCCACGCTCATGCATGGGCAGCCTACGCTGGGCCGATGAATCCGGGCTGAACCCAGTCGCGCAGGCAAGGCCCGAACATCGTCAAATCCGGCGACTTGTCCCGCGATCGAGCCGGCGCATTGTAATTGCCCCGCCTGGGCCCGTCACCTGCACGCGCGCATCGATTGATAGCGCGCGTCGCACCGTTACGCCTTCAATGGTGGTGGCACCGCGCCATGGCGGCGCTGTGCGTACACCCAGACGAACTCGGCACCG
>DATAVM010000118.1:0-2762 GCA_036267775.1 Gemmatimonadales bacterium | reverse complement strand
AGCTCCGCGCTCCATGGCGGCGCGAATTCTGGCCAGGGCGAGCGGTTTGTCGCCCTTGGTCTCTAGCCCGAGCCGGTGCAGGTAAGGATTGGGGGGAACCATTCCCAACTTGTACTCGGCCTCGATCTGTACGGCGAAGGGCGGAAACTGGTGGCTGCCAACTCCAAAGTCGAACGGCTGACCAAAAGCCTGATTGACGCGGTATCTGAACTCGCTCGTGGCGGGATCGAATCCCGTCACATACAGCAGTCGGCCGTCTGGCGGCAGTGATCCCTGCGTCACTGATCCGCTGGCGCCGAGCAGCCGCAGCATCGCGGCGCCGGCATTGAAGAGGCGCGTTGTCACATGCAGGCGGTCGCCCAATCCGATTCCTTGAGGCGGCGCAAAGTTGAGGGTCAAGTCGAGTTGCGCCTGCCATGGCCCGCGGCAACTGTTGATCTCGGCAATCCGACCTTCCTGGTCGCGCAGGCAATTTTGTGCAGTTGCGGGAGCGGCGGCAAGAAGTCTGGCAAGCTGCGAACGCAGCGCGGTATCGGCAGCAACGCCGGCCGCAGGGACAAATGCCCGATCGTTGGACACGCCATCGCCGTTGATGTCGCCCACAACCACCGGAGTGTACGCCACGCCCGAGGTCACATTCACCCGCAGCGCCGCGGCAAACCACCAGAGACGCACGCCGGGCGTGGTCAGCACCACCTGATGGACCGGCTGCGCGCCTGCGGCGGTCTCCACCGTCGACGGATCCCCGGCCGTCGTTCCCTGGAAGCCCCGGGTCTCGCTCCGCTGCCAGTTGAAGGAGTACGTCAGCCCAAGCCGGAATGGGGCGGACACGCCGGCACGCGCAATATCCACGTTGAACTGCACAGCGTCGCGGTGCAGATCCGACGTCACGCTGGTGACCGCGGAGTACTGGGGCAGAATTCGCCCGCCGTCCGACGCGATTGCGCCCGTCGCCGGCACGACGTCGCCAACGGGCGCGTACACCGGACGATTCGCTTCGCTCGCCAGCGCGAACGACGGCGTGCGCTGCAGGTTGAGATCGATCGCGCTTTCGACGTCCTCGGCGCGGTCCAGCACCAGTGATGGCGCCAGCGACCAACCCCGCCACACGACGCCGGTGACAGCAACGTTGCTGCGCCAATCCACCGGCGCACGATACCCCCGGTCCATCACAGTCACCGCCGACTGCGTTGCGGCGAATGTTGCCGCCGGTTCACCGTTGGCGCACCGGTCAAAGAGTGAACCCTGGGGAGTCGACCAGTCGGGAACCGGCGCCGCGGCCCCGACACAACTGACCGTCCGCGCCGCCCCAGCGAGACCGGTGTTGGCCCGCAACTCAGCAAGGAGGCCATCAGGAACTGTGCCGCGGTACGCACCGATGCTGCCGGAGAGCGTCACTCCCGGCCCGTCATTCGCGCGGTCAAGGCCGAGAGGATCGGTGCCGTCGGTAAAGCGGACATCCCGTGGCAGGCCCGGATGATTGATGAATCCCGATGTCCGCTTGAGGAGCCACGCGAACCCCACACGCGGCGACAGGAACAGTTGCGCGGGGATCCGGTCCGTACGGCGGCCAAAGAGCGAATCGACCGCCGTGTTCTCCGGTGGTCTGTCGCCGCTTTGCTCGGCGTCAAGCCTAAGTCCCCCCTGAAAGGTGATTGCGCTGGTCTTTCGCCAGATATCGCTGAGCCAGAGCGCTTCAGCGTTCTGGTGCCCGCGATTGGCCGGCGCGCCGAGCGTCCGCGTGAACGCCGATGGTGCATTGGCGGCGAGCGCGGCAAGACTGGGATAGACAAAGCTGCCGAGCGTATCCGCTGCCTGCACCGCCCGATTCGCGGAGACGATCAGTTGCTGACCGAAGGTGAGCTGATGCACGCTGCCGCCTCGCGACCACTCAAGTTGGTTCCGCGTGTTCCACTCGGTCGATTGGCGGTACGCGCCAACAGGCCCGCCCCCAAAGCCGAGCGAGGCAAGCGACGTAGTGCCACCGGCATAGTCCGTTCCGACGAGGACCGTTCCGTGCGCTGTTGCGACATACGGCTCGGCATCGGTAGACGACGCGCTGACCACCGCGGTAACCTCGTCCACGATGCCGTGCAGATAGGTCGACCCGCGCAACATCACGCGCCCGGAGCGCTGCGTGGCGCTTCCAGCGGTTGATGGAACGGATGAGGCGCCGAGGCCCACGCCGGCATTGTTCGCCACGGCACCGGTCGCCGTCAGCAGCAACGACGTGGACGATCCGGGATTCCACTCCATATTGAGGAAGGCCACGCCGCTCCGCCGCTCGATGTCATCGGGCACCGATGCCGCGGTCACGGGCAGATGCAGTGCCGTCAACGCGCCGACCACAACAGCAACGGTATCCTGGACAAGGCCGAGCTGCTGCAGTAGCGGCGAACGCGCTGAGAGCAAGGTCGTCGCGTCCGTAGCGCGATCACTCGCCGAGAAGGAAAAGCGGTAGTGGGCGACGCCGTGCTGCAGTGGTCCGCCGGCAAAGCCGGAAATGGTGGCGACCGTCGCTGGCCGGTTGGGTGACGCTGGATCGGACCACGTGAGTGCCGGGCTCAACAACGAGCCGCGCACAGTGGATTGTGCGTATTCACCGCCGCCGCAGCTAGTCGCCGAGCGCTGTCCACCGGCGAATGCGCCGCGCGAGGGATCGGCGGTGGTGGTTGCGATGGAGAGACTGCACATCGCGTCGGGTGGGAGCGCGCTACCATCGAAGTTCATGCCGTCGAGGAGCGAGCCGTTCTGGTTGGATG
>DATAVM010000117.1:0-56656 GCA_036267775.1 Gemmatimonadales bacterium | reverse complement strand
CGCTCGACATTGGCGCGGTCCGCCGCCGACGGCGCCGGTACGGCGCGCAGCGTGTCTGCCAGACGCGCGTGCATCGGATTGGCGCTCGCGTTCGTGCTCGCGGCGCCCGTCGCCACCGCCGCCACGGCACCCAGCATCATCAGCCGACGGTTCACGGAATCTCCCTCACACCAGAGTGGTCTTGAGTCAACAGATCAATGCAGCGCGCCGGGACCGGCGCCGGCAATGACGCCAATACCCACGAGAAAAAAAGCGGCCGCCTCGAGCAGCGGCGAGCCGAGCAGCATGAACGCCAACGGAGCCGCCAGCGCAAAGCCGCAGAGCGCGCCGATCGAGCCACCACGCCGCCGATCGGGATCGAGCCAGCCCAGACGCACGAGGATCTGGATCGCGAGCAGAATCGCCAGCGTTCCCAGCATGACGGCGCCAAGGAACGATCCCTGACGTGACACGGGGATGCCGATCAACCAGCCGCCGAGCGAACCAGCCATGGCAATGAGCCAGGCCAGCAGCAGTACGCGGAGATGGCGCATGGAAAAGTGCGGCCTATCGAACGGTGAAGTCGGTCACCATCCCGTGCTCGATGTGCTCCTTGCCATCCTTGGCGTCGGGCGCAAAGCAGAACACGGCGTAGTGCCCCGGACGGAAGGTCACATCGGCATAATCGGTCTGGCCGGTCTGCAATGCCGCAATACCGTCGACCGATTCGATCGGCGACACACCAGGAAAACCGGCATGCACCCAGGCGCCAACTTCGGTGGGAGACTTACCTGGCTTGAGGCGTACCAGCACGAACTCATGCGGCTGTCCGGGCGCGGTGGCGAGCTTGAGAATGTGGTGGCCCGCCGTCACCGGCTTGGAAAAGGTCCAGCCATAATCCTGCATCGTGACGGCAATGTCGGCTTGCGGCATGGCGGCACCGTTGCGGGTCGCCGTCACGGTCATCGGCGCCATCATGCCCTTGGCAAAATGGGGCACGCCATCGGCGCCGGGAATCACGCAGATCCAGATGTAATTCCCCGGTGTCATATCGATGAACGTTGTCGCACTACTCTGCGGCCCGCCCATGAGCGTGGCCCACGCAGGCGGTGGACCTGGCACCTTGAGCGCGGCGGCAAAATCGGCGACGGTCTTGCCAGGCGCCAGCTTCACCAGCATCGCGTGATGCATTTCCTTGCCGATGTCGACCGCGTGGAACGCAGTGAAACCGGACGGGATCGACGCCGGCCCGGTAATGCGATACTCCGCGAGCGTCAGCGTGACCACCGGCGTTGCCGCGTGCGCGGACGCGGCCGTGGTTCGCACCGGTGGCGCTGCGTGATGTACTGGCCCCGGCGCGCTCTGCCCCGGCATGGGAATGCCTTGCGCGGCAAGTACGCCGGGCAGCAAAGCCAGCAGCAATAATGGAGATGGGCGGAACATGATGGCGAGCTCCGGTACGATGAGATGGTCAGGAGGATACCGATGGGCGGTGCATGACGCCAGCGACCAGGCGGCACGGCATCTCACGCACGGCGGAGGACGACGTGGACGATCAGCGAACCGTGATGCTCTCTCCCGCTGCGCCCAGCGCCAGCAGCGGCACGCCGCACACCCCGGCAATCCACATCCAGGTCGGATGCGGCACTCCCCTGAAGTCGACCACCAGCATCGCGGTCGCGAGCACGGTGAAGACCAGCAGGGGGCCCCGCTGACGGCTGACCCGCGAGGCGATTGTCCCACCCACCCACGCCGCTACCAGCCACCCGCCCAGGACCAGGACGAGGTTGGTGAACGGCATCTCACCCTCTTCGAGTGTCCTCTTGAGTCCCGCGTTACCCGTGGTGGGACTCACCTGTTCGGCAAGAACGTGCAGACCGATCACGATGGCCGCCGCGACCGCCACCGCACTCACAAACGCCATGATTCGCCGAGCCGCAGGAGACATGCAAGATCCTCGATCCGTGCTGCGAGACCATCCCGCCATCGGCCGTAAAGTATCGGCTGCATGCCACTGACGGCGCATGGCGCAGCCTGGTGCGCCTGGCCGGGAAGTTCCGATACTACGGTCTCGCATGGGGTGTTGATGCCATTGGCAGATGCCCCGGGCCCGCCGGTGTTATCGGGGAATGTGGAAGATCCGCCCCCAGCGCGTCGCGGTCAGAAACGGGAATGGTCGATAGCTGCCGGAATCCCACGAGTAGTAGATGATGAGCGGTGTTCCCCGCACGTTGTGCCGCGGCGCAAACCCCCAGTAGCGGGAATCGCGCGACTCGTCCCTGTTGTCACCCATCATCCAGAGCGAGTCGTGCGGCACGACGATCGGGCCCCACTCATGCACGTCGGGATTGTAGTGCGCCGGATCGGGACCGATGTAGTGCGCGATCTGCAGCGAGCGCATCTGCTGCCGGATATCATCGGGAGCGCTGTACGTCGGATCGACCGACTGCGCGTACGGTTCGTCGAGCGCCTTGCCGTTGCGATAGAGTGTCCCCGACTTCATCTGCAGCGTATCGCCCGGCCGCCCGATCAGCCGCTTGACCAGAATCGAGTCCTCGATCGGCGACATGAAGACCACGATGTCACCGTGGCGCGGTTCGCGCACGGCGGGCATGTGCACATCGATCACCGGAATCCGGGCGCCATACAGGAACTTGTTGACAAAGAGGACGTCGCCCACGAGCAGCGTCTTCTCCATGCTCGGCGACGGAATGAAATAGGCCTGCACCACAAAAGTGCTCAGCACCAGCCAGATGCCGAACGCCCATGCAGCCGCCCGGATCCATTCCAGCGCTTTGCCCATCGGCTTTGACTCGTCTGCCACCCGACCTCCGCTCTTTGGAATCGGCGCGCTAGCGCGTCTTGAGGCGCTCCGACCACGCCGCGCGAAGCTTTGCCACCTTCGGCGCGATCATCGCCGCGCAATACGCCCGCTCCGGATGCCGCTGGAAATACTGCTGGTGCTGCGTCTCGCCCGGCCAGAAGGTGTCGAGCGGCCGCACTTCGGTCACAATCGGCGCCCCGAAGATATCACGGCGATCGAGCTCCGCGATGACCTCGCGGGCGGTCGCCTCCTGCTCCGGTGAATGCGTGAGGATGATCGAGCGGTACTGCGTCCCCACATCCGGGCCCTGCGCATTCAGCGTGGTCGGGTCATGAAAGGCGAAGAACACCTCGAGCAGATCGCGATACGACAGCACCGCGGGATCGAACGTCACCTGCGTGACCTCGGCGTGCCCCGTGACCCCGGTACACACTCGCTCGTAGGTGGGATTCGGCACGCGCCCGCCAGCATAGCCAGACACCACGCGTTCCACACCATTGAGTTGCTCGAAGATCGCTTCCAGACACCAGAAGCAGCCGCCGCCGAGGGTCGCAGTCTCGTGGCTCATGGTTGCGAAAAATCCCACACGGCCACACGCCCTGGCCCAAAGCGCAGCTGACCGTAGGGACCAAACCGGTAGGTCGGATCGCCCGACGCTTCATCGGTGAGCGACAACGTGAGCCGCCGAACGCCGGGACGTTCCCACGCCGGCAGGAGATGCAACAGGAAACCCGGAATCTGAATCACCGCGCCCTCGCCTTCGGGAAAGACGGGCACACCCCATTGCGCCAGCGTGCGCGAAAGCTTGGCGATGTCGCCCGCCGGTAGCGCGAGTGTCGCGCCAGTCACGTCGCTCAACAGCCGCAACGAATCAAAATGCGTGGCAATGAATCGATCCCGCATCCGGTCTTCGGTGCCGTAGTGATCCTGCCGGTCGATCCGTTGCGTCATCGCGAGCGTGTATTCCATCACCCAGAACGCGGCGTGCGTGGACGTGCTGTCGGCGCCGGACGCGCGCAGCTCGCGATACCAGGGCGTGGTGCCCGCGGAATCGACGAGGGTCCGCGTCGCCGTGTCAAACGGGATGCTCGTGGCCGCCAGGTGGCGCGCGAGCTGATCGATCGCGCCGGGTTTCTCGAGCGCGAGCGCCAGACTCACGTCGCCGACGTGCGACCCCGCCGCACCGGTCGGCGCCACAATCTCGAGCCAGGTGTGCCGGCCGTAGATGGTGATCGACCCCGCGCGCGCCTCGACGCCGCTCAATCCCTTGAGAATGAACGGCGACATCGCGATCTCGTGGAATGTGGCCGAATCGATGACCACGCGCAGATGATTGAGCGAGAGCGCCGGCGCGGGGGTCTGCGCGACGAGCGGTGCCGCGACCAGTATCCCGGCCAGCCACCGCAGCCGGCATACCGCGCTCATTGTGATGCCCCCGCTGGCGCCTCGGCGAGCAGCGCGGCAACATCGAGCGGCTCGGATATCATCGCCACGCCGCCCTGGCCGTCGCGCGGCCACTCGTCGCGCGGGCGGTCGCGATAGAGCTCGACGCCGTTGCCATCGGGATCGCGCAAGTAGAGCGCTTCGCTCACGCCGTGATCGGCGGCGCCATCGAGCGGCACGCCCGCGCGCACGAGCCGCCGCAGCGCGTCGGCCAGCGCCGCGCGATCGGGATAGCGGATGGCCACGTGATAGAGGCCGGTGGTGCCTTGCGGTGGCGGTGAGCCGCCGCGGCTCTCCCACGTGTTGAGGCCGATGTGATGGTGATATCCGCCGGCACTGATGAACGCCGCGCCGTGTCCCATGCGCTGCTGCAGCTCGAACCCCAGCACGCCACAATAGAACGCCAGCGCGCGATCGATGTCGGCCACCTTGAGATGGACGTGACCGACGTCCACGCGCGGATCAATCGGAGGCGCGGTCACGGCGACACGGCGCGCGCAAGAAGAAACGCCGCCCCCGCCGCCAATCCACCGACCACCAGCGTGTGAAGTGCCGAGCGGAGTTGCGGCGCGCCGGTAAAGCGGCCCTTGACCCAGCCGAACACGGCAAGCGCGGTGAGCGTGACGGCGATCGACCAGTGCAGACCGGTCGCGATGCTGGGCGCAAAGAAATAGGGCGACAGCGGAATCATCCCGCCGACCACATACGAGGCGGCGATCGTGCCGGCGCTCTGCGTGGCGCGGCGCGGATTGGGCTTCTCGAGCCCGAGTTCGAAGCGCATCATGAAGCGCACCCAGTCGTCGGGCCGGCGGCGGAAGGACGCCATCACCGCGGCGCTCTCTTCGGCCGTCACACCGTAGTCGGCAAAGACCTCGATGATCTCCTGCGCCTCGCGGTCCGGCACCACTTCCACTTCGTGATATTCGCGTGCGAGCTCGCTCGCGTAGTGATCTTCATCGCCGCGCGCCGCGAGATAGCCGCCGAGTCCCATCGCGATCGCGCCAGCCGCGATCTCCGCAAGGCCTGCCGTGATGACCACACCGCTCTGCGCAATTGCCGTCGACAGTCCGCCGGACAAACCCGCCGCCAGCGCGAACGGCACGGTGAGGCCATCGGACATGCCGATGACCACATCGCGCACCGATTCGGGTGCGGCAAAGTGGTGTTCGCCGTGCGGGGTCTGCGGCATCGATCAGCTCCGTTCACTCTTGGGAAAGCGGCGCATCCAGCGCTCGACCTCTGCCAGCCAGTGCGTCAGCACGCCCCGTGTCGTGGCATCGGTCAGGCGCCCTTCCGCGTCCATCTTCTGGTCCACGTGCGTGATCAGCACTTGTGGCGCGGGGAGCGTGGGGGCGTTGAGCGCCGTCAGTGTCTGCCGGAGCGCATACTGGGCGCGCGTGGTGCCAAAGGCGCCGTCGCTCGCGCCGACAATCGCCGTGGGAATGCCAAAGAAGCCGTGGGGCATCGGGCCGCGCGACAACCAGTCGATGGCGTTCTTGAGTCCGCCGGGCACGCCGTGATTGTACTCGGGTGTGCCGATGATCAACCCATCCGATTCCCGGATGGCGCGATGCACCCGCGTGACGGCTGGCGGCATCCCGTCGAGCTCCAGATCGTGGTTGAACACCGGAAATTCGTGAATCGACAGCAGCGTCAGAGTAAAGCGGTCTCCCGCCAGTTCCGGCAGCGCGCGCAGCAATGCCGTGTTGTACGATCGGGCTCGCAGCGACCCTGACAGGGCCACCAATTCGAGAGGCGTGGTCATGGCCGCGAAGTCTAACTCACCAGCCTGCGCGCGGATCCGGGAGCGGCGTCAGGCGCGGCTCGATTTCGGCCCGCCGCGGCTCAAACGCCGGCGGCAGGATCAGCCGCCGCCCGAGCTGCTCCACCGGCGAATCGATGGTAAAGCCCGGGCCCTTGGTGGCCAGTTCGAACAGCACGCCGCTGGGCTCGCGGAAATAGATCGAGCGGAAGTAGAAGCGATCGACGATCGGCGTCGACGAGATGCCATGCTGATGCAGCCGCTCGAGCCATGCTGCGTGGTCGGCCACTTCGCTCGCCCAGGCGACGTGATGGACGGTGCCTGCTCCCGCCCGCCCGGGGTGCAGCGGCGGCGCGTCGTACGCGATGCGGCCGTGGCGCGCGATCCCGTCGATCTGCCAGGTGTACTCGCCGGTTGTGTCGCCGCCCAGGACATCCTGGATGACATGCGACGTGCTCGACAGACGAGCGCCGTATGCCCGCACGCTGTCAAAGCCGATCAGCGCGAACTCCGCCGGGATCTCGCGATGCGCCGCGCGCAGCGGCAGATCGGGCCCGTGATAGGCCACCAGCTCGAGCCCCAGCCCTTCGGGGTCCTCAAAGCGGAGCGCGCCCTCGTGCCGCGCGGCGGCGATCTTTTCGCCGGCGAGCCGGGTGGCCCAGTAGTCGAGAGCCGCCTCGCTGGCGACTCGCAGGGTGATCCGGTGCACCATTCCCGACCCGGACCGACCCGGTGTGGCATGCGGATACTCAAAGAAGGTCAGGTCCGCGCCGGGCTGACCGTCCTCGTCGGCGTAGAAGAGGTGGTAGACGTAGGGATCATCCTGGTTGACCGTCTTGGCCACCAGTCTCAGCCCCATGACCCGGGTGTAGAAATCGAGATTTCCCCGGGCGTCGCCGGTGATGCAGGAGATGTGATGGATGCCGTCGAGGCGCATGGGTCGGGGTCCGGAAATCGGGATGGAGAGAAGATGCCAGCCCTGACTGAAAGCGAAAGAGCACTCTGGAGTTCCCCAAGGGCCTGACCGCCTCACCCCCACCCCCCCATTGCGCAAATCCGTTCCATACCGTTTCTTTGTGTCTTACGATCACCAAGCCCCATTCCGGGGCATGGAAAGGTCTCAGGGGACGCTGTCAGGGGATCGGCGTTCAGCCGGTCCCCTTTGTGTTTTCTGATCGTACATGTTGGTGGCTCACGCTGCTGATGTGGAGGCCGCCCCGCCGCGAGGGGATGATCGCGAACCTGTAGTCGGTCGCACGGCATCGTCCGGACTCCGATTACACCAATTCAGGAGCAGGACAGCATGCGTACGACTGGCACAGTCAAGTGGTTCAATGACGCGAAGGGTTTCGGCTTCATTACCCCGGAAAATGGTGAGAAGGATTGTTTCGTTCACCATTCCGCCATTCAGGCTCAGGGCTTCAAGTCCCTGGCCGAAGGCGAGCGGGTCGAGTTCGACATCGTGCAGGGCGCTAAGGGCCCGGCCGCTGAGAACGTCGTGAAGCTCGGCCGCTAAGGCCACCCTGTTGCGGCCTTCGGGCCACGACGCAGACGGCCGGTCCGCTTTCGAGTGGACCGGCCGTTTCGTTTTCTGCATCCCAACAGTGCGCGCTACACTTCCCATCCCGACCGATACCCCGGCTTGAGAAACTGATCGGCTTCCGGCGCGTTGGTAAAGGCCATGTGATCGGCGTCGTACATCAGCTTCTTTCCCTGACCCGCGCGCAACGCCGCCACACCGAGCAGCATCGTCTCGGTCAGCGCGGCCGCGTATTCGAACGGGGATGTCGCCTTCCCCTGCCCCATGCACGCCTGAACCCAGTTCATCTCGTGCGACATCCCGACGCGCGGAATACTCTTGGGCACTTCGGCGGTCTTTGCCATCAGGTCGCGCGGAAAGAGCTGCGGCTTGGCGCCATAAGTGCCGTGCATCAGCACGCCCTTGTCGCCAATGAAGAACACGCCACCTTCGGCGAGCAGCGTCACATCGTCCGGGAGCATCGCGGGCCGCGGCGGAAAGAGTCCGCCATCAAACCAGCTGAGCCGCACCGGCGGCTGATTGCCGCGCGCAGCAAACTCGTAGTGCACCGTGCTCGCGAGCGGATAACTCGCCGGATTGCGCGCACCCCCGCCCCAGGGCGTCGACGTCGCCTCGATGCTGACCGGTGCGGTGAGTCCAAGCGCCCAGTACGGATGATCGATGAGATGCGCGCCCATGTCGCCAAGCGCGCCGACACCAAAGTCGGTCCAGCCACGCCAGGTGAACGGGTGATAGATCGGATGATACGCGACATCGTGCGGGCAGGGCGCGGTGTAGAGATCCCAGTCGAGCGACGCCGGCGGTGAATAGTTGGCGGCCCACAAGCCTTCCGCCACCAGCGTGTTGATCGAGTTCTGATCCCACTGCGGTGCGGCGGCCTGCAGCTTGGGCGATCCCGGCGCGTACACTGCTGGCGGTGCGGTGTTCGCGACCGGCGGCACCCGCCGCGCGGGACGCGGTACCCCCTGCGCCCAGTAGCCGATCGGCCGGTCGGTCCAGACATGCACCTCGCGGACCGCACCAATGAGGCCGGCCTGGACCCATTCGTTGATCAATCGCGCATCGTCGGTGGAATGGCCCTGGTTGCCCATCTGCGTGACGACGCCAGCGGTACGTGCCAGCGCTCGCAACGTGCGCGCCTCATGCACCGAGTGCGTCAGCGGCTTCTGCACGTACACGTGCTTCTTGAGCTGCATGGCGGTTTTGGCAATGATCGCATGCGCATGATCCGGCGTCGCCACCACGAGTGCCTCGACATCCTTCTGCTTGTCGAGCATTTCGCGGAAGTCGGCGTAGCGCTTGGCGCCCAGATACTGGTCGCGAAGCTTGAGCGTGTTGTCGGAGGGGTCCTTGCCGTTCTGGACTCTGAGGCGTCCGGCGAGCGAGCGATCCACGTAGCCAAAATCCACATCGCAGAGCGCGACAATGTTCTGGCTGGTCAGCGCTTCCGCATTGCTCATCCCCTGCCCGCCCGCGCCAACGATCGCAATGTTGAGCCTATCGCTCGGCGCGCGGACGCCACGGCCCAGCACATGCCGGGGCACGATCATCGCGCTGAGTGCGGCTTGGCCGGTGCCGGCCACAAAGGCCCGACGACTGAATGCGCGACGTCCCATTGGTCACCTCCCGCCGCTGTCGGTCGCCGCCTGAACCGCCTGGCGGAAATCGAGTGGCGCCTGAATACCATCAAAGGGCTCCTGCGTACCGCCACTTCCGGTCACCACGATCTCGCCATAGCCAAAGATCCGCCCGAACATGCTCTGCGTGACGGTGATGCCTTCCACCTTGGGAAGCAGCAGTTCCATCGAGCGCGTGGTGAGGACGCCGAGCTTGATCACCACCCGTTTGTTGGTGACCGCAAACTCGGAACTCGCCCGGTGCAGCCAGGGCACCAGGAGCACCAGCGCGGCCACCACCAGCGGAGCGACCTTGAGCGCGATCGCCTGATGTGAGGAAAAGGCCCAGACGGCGCCGCCGATCAGGATGATCGCGATCAGCCCCGGGACGACATACAGCTTCCAGTGGAGACGCGTGCGGAAGGTCACAACTTCGCCGGGGAGAAGGTGCCGGTCGATGTAACTCATGGATAGCTCGCGGAAAGGTCGGACTGGAAGGTAGCGCGGCGCTCCTACTGTGACAGCGCGCCCAGCACCCGCCGGAGGGTGCTGCAGTCGGCGGGCGGGATGGTGGCCGCAAAAGAGGCCATCACGCGCTCCATTTCCGCCGCTCCGACCGCCTGCCGCTCTTCGCCCAGACGCGTCACCAATGCGCGAACGCTCCGCCGGTCATCGGGATCATCGACGCGGCGCACTAGGCCGTCGGCCTCCAGCCGATCGACCAGCTGGGTCATGTTCGATCGCACGCAGCTGAGGCGTGCCGCCAGAGCGCTCAATGGCAAAGGCTGACCCGCTTCCACGAGCTGGGTGAGCACGCCGAGCTTGGCCACCGACAATCCGGACTGGGAAAGGGCTGAGTCGAGGCGGTCGCCCCACGCGTGCGCCACGTTCAGCAGCGCCAGCATTGTGCGGTCCGCTACGGCCGCGTCCTCTGTTGCCATGGGACGATTCATATATGAACTGTACCTCAGGTTGGGTGTGATCTCAACCCCGCGCCGGTGTCGGCCCAGTCCGGTGAGGCGGCGCCGACCAGTTCCCTCAGGCGCCCAGGACTCTGACAGCCAGCCAGTTGCGTGCGCAAGCCGAAATGCAAACTCCCTCAAAAACCCCGATCTGTCAATATGTAAAATATTGCCAGTCAAATGGTTAGCAACGGATGACCCACGGCATACCTATTGCTTCTCCAGTCGGCGATACCCTAGGAAATGACACCAAATCCTAGGGTGTATCAAAATAGAGCAGCCTCGCGGGTTCACTGAAAGGGGATCGAGTGAAGTGTCTGTCTGGTCCGGCATCGGTCTGCGCAGTGGGGGCTTCGGTGCTCCTGGTCGCAGTCGCACATGCCCAGCAAGCTCCGGCGCCCAAAGCGCTGGTGATGACCGCAACCAATCTCATGGCGCAGGACGCCCGTCACCGGGCCGTGGTCGACGCCCCCGGCAGGCCGGCGACGATGATGGCCGGCGACGTGGTGCAGTATCAGCTGACGTTCACCAACGTCCGCGCCGACTCCGTCCACCAGATCCAGTTCACCGATCCGTTGCCGGCCGGCTTGCACTATGTGCCGTCGTCGGCCCGGGTCGACCGCGCCGACGTCGCGATCGAATTTTCGGTCGACAGTGGCCGCACCTACACGGCAGCTCCCACGGTCGATGTGACGGTGGCTGGCCAGACCGTGCATCAACGTGCCTGGTCGCCGGCCGCAAAGCTGGTACTGACGTTGATCGTTGCCACCGCACCGTTGGACGTGTAGGTCGCCGTTCCCACCATCTTGCCCGCGGCGTTGCCGCTCGCCGTGATTGCCGTGGCAGTGTTGTCCCAGATCAGATTGAGCCCGCTGGGAATACGCAGACGGATGTCGTGTCCGGCGGTGATCGTCGGAGTCGTTCCTGAATCCGTTACGGTAATCGCCGATACGGCCGTGGCGATCTCGCCCACGTAGTACGTCGAATTGGCGGCCGACGAGATGCCGTATGCCGCGATCACGCTTGTCGTCTGGTCGTCGGTGGCTGTCGTTGCCCCGGTGGCTGAACCCGAGACAACCAGTTGCAGGCCTGCGGCTGACACGCTGGTGAAATTGCTGAATTGCAGTCCGCTTACCGTTACCTGATCACCAGGTGCAAAACTCGCCGTCACATTTGATGACGGCCACCGAACCACAGTTTTCGTAGGTGATCGCGCCAGAGGTCAGCTTGAGGCCGGTCACCACGATCTGATTGTTCGCCGCAAAACTGGTGTTGACGGCGATCACCACAATCGAGTTCGCCGTGGTGTACGACACGGTGGTGTTCACCTTGCTGGCACCGCTGCCGGTGATCGTGACCGAGGTCACGGCAGGATCCCATGTGAGCGCGAGGTCCGACGGAATCCGGATCCGGATGTCGTGACTGGCCGTGATCGTCGGTGTGGCGGCGTCGGTGATGGTGATGGTGCCAGCCGCCGTGCTCGCGTCGCCCACGGCAAAAATCTGGCTCGCGGACGACGCGATCGTCTGCCCGGAAAGGGGGGCGGCGAGCCCGAGGAAGCCGGCCACCAGGCTCAGGAGAAACCGCGGTCCGCTCAAGCGGTGCATCTTCACTCAGGACAAGGAGTTATGGGTACCGAGGACCCCTCCCCTGAGAGCAAGGGACATGCCGCAATCTTCAACCGTCGCCACCCGCCAGAATCCGGTCGACAGCTGCCAGTTCTTCGGGCGCAATGGGAGGCCCGGCCAGCGCATCCACTGCGCTCTCGACCTGACTCACCCGGCTCGCACCGATCAGCACCGAGGTCATTCCGGTGTGCCGAAGCACCCAGGTCAGCGCAAACTGCGCCAGGCTCTGGTCCCGGGTATGCGCCAGTGTATCGAGACGGCGCACCATCGCCACGGTCTCGGGCGTCACCTGTTCGCGTCGCAGAAAGCCGTGCGGCTTCGCTGCTCGCGAATCGTCGGGCACGCCGTCGAGATAGCGATCGGTAAGGAGTCCCTGTGCCAGCGGTGAAAAAGCGATGCAGCCGATCCCTCGCGCATGGAGCACATCGAGAAGGCCACCCTCGATCCACCGGTTGAGCATGCTGTACTTGGGCTGATGAATCAGACAGGGCGTGCCGAGCCGTGCCAGGATCTCGCTGGCCTGCACCGTCTGCTCGGCGGTGTAATTCGACAGGCCGACGTACAGCGCCTTGCCGCTTCGCACCGCGTGATCGAGCGCGTGCATCGTCTCCTCGAACGGCGTCGCGGGATCGGGACGATGGCTGTAGAAGATGTCGACATAGTCGAGGCCCAGGCGACGGAGGCTCTGATCGAGACTCGCGATGAGATATTTGCGCGAGCCCCACTCGCCGTACGGACCGGGCCACATGCGGTAGCCCGCCTTGGTCGAGACGATCAGCTCGTCGCGATGCCCGGCAAGATCGCCGCGCAACAATTGCCCGAACGTCGTCTCGGCGGAGCCTGGCGGCGGCCCGTAGTTGTTGGCCAGGTCGAAGTGGGTGACGCCGAGCTCGAACGCCCGCAACACCATGTCCCGCGCGGTTTCTGGGCTGTCGACTCCGCCGAAGTTGTGCCAGAGACCGAGCGACACGGCGGGAAGGAGCAATCCGCTCATGCCGCTGCGGCGGTACTCCATGCTCAGAACTTGATCCAGCTGATCGTCGCTGCTGCGAGCGCCAAGACGATCGCGAGAACCAGCACGACGGAAAGCAGCCGACGCCGGAGATGGCGTATCGCGGCCCAGCTCAGCTCGTCGAGATAGTACCCGTTGTTGGCACCCTCACGGATGACCGCGCGACGCTGCAGGCGCCCCAGCACAAACCCGTCATGCACGTTCAGTGCGTCGAGTGAGCGCGCGCGCTCCGCCGTGGTGGCACCCGCGGATCGGAATTGGTCCACGATTTGGCGCTCCCTGCGCAGCATCGCTGCGGCTGCCACTGCTGCTCCCATCCGAGATTCCTCCGGTTACTTGCTGACGAGCGCGCCAAGAATCCCGAGAGCACTGCCGACCGGATTGTTGGCGCCGCCGCCTTCGCCGCCCTCGGGCCAGTGCACGTACATCGACTGCAGCGCGAGCCGGCCGGGACCGGTAAAGCGATTCATCACGATGTTCGTTCCGGCAAGCAATCCGGTGGACAACCGCTGCATCACGGTCTCCATCCGTACTTGCGGGTCCTTGTACAGCCACCCACCCGGTTCCACGTCGATCGACTCGCCGGGCGCAAGATTCTTCTCGAAGATGTTCCCGTATCCATGCAGCCAGAGGATTCCCTCTCCGGCTGACAGGTGAAACTTGTCGATGAAAAATCCGGTGCCGCCGAGCAGCATGTTGGCGACACCCTTCACACGCTCGTAGGTGTACTCCACATTGCCGGTCGCGGCAAGAAACTGATGCTCGCGCACATGAATTTCGCCGCCCGCCGCCAGGTGGATCGCCGCAATGTGACCCACGCCATCGCGACTGAACGCAATCTGTCCCGGCCCGTGCGCTTCCGTGATGAAGATCTGCATGCCGGCGATCATCCGCTTGAGCGCGCCCTTCATGGGCCGCACTTCGATGTTCAGCGACGGGTGCTTCCACAGCAGAATGTGGTGCTCGAAAAAGATCGAGTTGCCGGCGGGAATATCCACGGTGAGTGCGGGCACCAGTTCACCGTCGAGATGATAACCCACCCCGGCGTAGGAGTTGTCGGTGGCGGCAGTGGCAAGGAGAACCGGACGTTCCATGGACGACCTCGACGGCGAAAGGATCAGGCCCCGGGTTCGGGAATGAGCGTGTAACACCACGCAATTCCCTCGAGAACAGTTTCACCGGTCTGCCGCACCACACTGATGGCCAGTTCGGTGACCGGTTTGGTGGCGTGCGCGCTCACCACCTCAGCCCGGGCTGTGATGGTATCTCCGATAAAGACTGGTGCCGTGAACTTCCACTGCTGGCTCAGGAAAACCGAGCCCGGACCCGGCAGATCCATCGCCACGAGCGCGTGCAGCAGGCCGGTGGTGAGCCCGCCGTGGACGATGAGGTGCTTGTAGCGGGTGGCCGCGGCAAACGCCTCGTCAAAATGCAGCGGATTGTAGTCGCCGGTGAGTGCGGCAAAGCTGCGCACATGCTCAGCCGTAAGCGTGAGACTCCGCTCGGCTCGCTGGCCGACGACCACCTTCACCGACGTCGCCCCGGACTACTTGCGGGGAATCCGCCGCCCGCGCCGCGCCTGGTACTCGGCGTGGTCCTTGAGCTCGACATAGACCTTGCGGAGCATTTCGAGGCGTCGTCGGATGTCGCCGGTGTCAGCCCCGCCCTTCTTGTCCTGTTCAAGCCGCTCAATTTGCGAATTGAGTGAACGTCGGAACCGGCCGTCGCTGGTCACGGCCAGCAAGTCGCGCAGCTTGGACAATTGACGATCGATCTGGGCTGCGTCGCCGCCTTCTGTGCGCTTGGTCAACTGATCGATATGGCGCGAGAGCGCCTTGCGGAACATGATGGACATAGGAGATGTGCACCTGAGAATGAAGCTGGTCGGGGGTGCACAAAAGTATCACATCCACCGGCGGGATGAAAGCAATCCACTTCACTGCTGCCACGACCCATACATCGGATTGGGAAGCAGAAAGAACCGCCGGCCAAAACTGTCGAGCGCGGCAGGAGTGTCACGCACGGACTGATGCAGGTTCGGAAAGTCCTGAATGTTGTCGCCGATCCAGGCCACGACCACGAGCGGACCAATCCCGGAAACCGCCGTCCCGCGGGCGATGCGCTCGAATCGAGGATTCTTGTCGATCTCCACTCCCGGCTGGCAGAGCAGCAGATCGGGATGCACGGAGAGCGTCGCCAGATTCTGGCGGGTGGCGTCGCAAAGACTCTCGGCCCGGTTGGTCACGATCGCGACACGGCCGCCCATCGTCTGCACGCGACGAATGAAATCGACTGCTCCCGGAACCGCGCCAGCCGCGTGCTGATTGACCCACAGCGCCCAGGTAGAGTCGGAGAATGGTCTCCCTGAAACAACCAAACGTTGCTGATATTCTGAATTGTCCAGCACTGTTTCATCCGCATCAAGTATGACAGCCCAACCATTGCGTGATTTGCCGCGCGCCAGCTCGGCCAGATGGTCCCCCGCGTCGCGATAGACCTGCAAGGTGAGCGCGCGGTACTCCGCCGATGCGCGGAACCAGCAGACCTCCGCGGCGATCGGGCCGCAGCCCGCGCCGGCCGCCGGAATGGTGGTGAGCCAGTGGGGTATCGTGGCCCAGTGGGCGGGATCGAAGAAGGCGTCCGGGAGATCGCGGTCGACGGTCCAAAGGCGATAGTCCTCATGCTGCGTGATCGTTGGTGTCCTGATCACCACCTGCGTCGCAAGCCAGCCCTTGCCGGCCTTCTGATAGCCGCCGGTCGTGACGTCGATCCGTCCGCCGCCTCCGACCGTGCCGCGCATGCGGAGCACCACCCAGTTGCCGCGATCGATCCAGAACTGCGGCGACACCGAATCGGTGGCGCTCTCGGTCCCCACGACCGCGACATCGCGCCCTTGCCACTTGGTCTCCACACAGCGGTTCAGGTCAAAGCCGAACGACTTGAGCTGACGGATGGTGGAATCGATCGGCTGAAGATAGACGCCCATGATGAGTGGCAGAAACTCATTGCCGCCCGCTGAGCGGCGAGCGACGGTGTCGCGCCGCATGGAAACCGACGAATCAGCCGTGTAGAGGATGCCGTTACCGATGGCCGGATCGCCGGTGTCGATTCTGAGGAGCGCCGGTCCCTTGAGGCTCTCGTACCAGGTCGATGTATCGGTCCGGGTCGCGCGCTCAACAATGGTGCGCTGCACAAATGTGAGCGTGTGGTACCACGTGCCGGCGTACGCGCTGTGCATCGCCTCGAGCACGCTCCGCCCGGACTGACAGGGCGCTCCGCTCTCCTGCGCGAGCATGGGAGACGCTGCGAGAAATCCGAGGGAGAGCAATGCGATCGTGCGCACGATTGGCGAGCGGCGATTCATGACGCGACCCGGGGTGAGAGGACCCGGGAAGTGTAACACTTGGCGTTCAGCCGCGAGCGACCCGGAGCACCTCGTCGAGCGTGGTCACCCCCGCCCGCACAAGACGGAAGCCGTCGTCCTGCAAGGTCCGCATGCCTTTGGCGATCGCCATCTGGCGAAGTTCCTCGGAACCACGGCGCTGCTGGACTTCCACGCGGAGTTCATTGTCCATCACCAGCAATTCGTAGATGCCGATCCGACCCACATAACCGGTATTGCGACATTCGCCGCACCCGGCGCCCTTCCATACCTGCCGCAGGTTGAGCGCGTCGAGATCGAGCCGCCGCTCGGCGGTGCGGTCCGGCGCGACCGGCGTGGCACAGTGGGGACAGATCCGCCGGACCAGGCGTTGCGCCAGCACGGCGTCGACCGTGCTCGCCACCAGATATGCCGCGACGTCGAGATCGAGGAGACGCGTCAGCGCGGTCGGTGCGTCGTTGGTGTGCAGGGTCGAAAGCACCAGGTGGCCGGTGAGGGCCGCCTGTGTCGCGATCTGGGCGGTCTCCGGATCGCGGATTTCGCCCACGTAGATGATGTCGGGATCCTGACGCAACAGTGCCCGCAACGCCGTCGCAAAGGTGACGCCGACCTTTTCGTTCACCGGGACCTGCGGCACGCCGGCCAATTCATACTCGACGGGATCTTCTACTGTGAGAATCTTCTCGCGACCGGTGCGGATCATCTCGATGGCGGCGTAGAGCGTCGTGGTCTTGCCGGACCCCGTCGGACCGGTGGAGAGCACAATACCGTGCGGCCGGGAAACCACTTCGGCAAAGAGCTCCAGCGTATCGGCGGCCATGCCGAGCTCGGCGAGGGAGATGCGGCCGCGTTCCTTGTCGAGGAGGCGCAGCACCACGCTTTCACCGCGCAGCGTGGGCACGGTGGAGACGCGCACATCGACTTGCCGGTTCTGCAATCGCAACCGGATGCGCCCGTCCTGCGGCAGGCGCCGCTCGGCGATATCGAGGTCGGCCATGATCTTGAGACGGCTCACGATCGCCGCGGTGAGGTGCGGTGGCGGCGATGGCGCCGCCTGCAGCACACCATCCACGCGATAGCGCACATGCAGCCCATCCTGATAGCCCTCGAGATGCACATCCGATGCGCGAGCGTCGAGCGCTTCGATCAGCAGCAGATTGACCAGCCGCACCACCGGCGCTTCGTTGGCCAGGTGCATCAGGTCGTCGAGCGGAATCTCATCGCCACCCATCACGCGGGCGTCGCCGGCGAGTCCGGCGATCAATCCCTCCGCGGTCTGCGCCTCCTGCGTGTAGATGCGACGAATGGCGCTGCGCAGGTCGTTTTCGTCGTAGCGCAGCGTGACCGTATCCGCATCGAACAGCAATCGCAGATCGTCGAGCGCGCGCGATTCTACTTGCTCGAGCCAGCTGGCGACCATGAGCCGGCCGTCTTCGACGCCGATCGGCATGACGGCGTGCTGCTCCAGCCAGTCGGCAGTCAGCGCCGGTGTGAGCCGTTCTACCTCGAGCAGCTCGCTGGCCGGTCGCGCACCGTTGCTACCGTTGCTGCTGCTCACCGGCTGCCGCCCCCGCCCCCTCGGCCGCCCTTCTTTGCCGCAGCGGCCGCCGAATCCGCACGCCGGCGGAGCGAGTCGATCGAGATGTTGATCGTGTCGCCATTCGGTACGATGCGCGGACCCACCGGCACCTGCTGGAGCAGCTCGCTGCTGCTCTGCACCGCTTTCTTGAGGCGGTCGATGTCGTCGTCGGTCGAGATCACATGTGGCGTCAGGAAGAGAAAGAGCTCGGACGTCACCGTGCTTTTCTGCGTGTTGCCAAAGAGCAGGCCGCCAATGATCGGGATCTTGCTCAGAATCGGAATCCCCGAAACGGTCTTGCTCTCGGTCTTGCCGGCGAGCCCGCCGATGACCGTGGTCTGCCCGTCCTTGAGAAACACCTGGGTCGTCGCTTCGCGCTGGCTGATCACCGGCGCATTGAACTCGATTTCGTCCGTGGCGCTGTTGTCGGTCTGATCCACCTGCAGATTGACGTAGCCGTCGGGGTTGATCGTCGGCGTGATGGTCAGCACCGTGCCGACGCTCAGATAGGTGATGGTCTGCACCGTGGTCGGGACCGTGCCGGTGACCACCGTCTGCGATACGTTCACGAATGGACGCTGTTCGCCGACATTGAGCACCGCCTGCCGGTTGTTCTGCGCGATGATCACCGGCAGCGAGAGAATGCGCACGTCGCCGCGGGTCTGCAGGGCGTTGATCGCCACGTTATAGTCGATCGCGCCCTTGCCGCCGGTGAGCGTGAGGATGAAATCTCGCGCTGTCGCCGCGGTTGGAAATGACGCAGTGTCGCCCTGACTCCCGGACTTGCGAGTGCTGCTGGTCGAAATGCCGTAGTCGAGATCGTGCGTCCGCTGCACTTCCGCGATGGTCACCTCGATCAGCACCTGCATCGGCCGCTGGTCGACGCCCGCCACGACCTGCTGGATGAGCGCCCAGTCCGCCGCCGTCGAGCGCACCAGCAGTGAATTGCTGGTTTCCTCGCCAACGATCCGCACGTCCGCTGCGTTGCCACTCAGCGCGCCCGCACCCGCTTGCTGCAACACCTGCTGCAACGCAGCCGCACCGCCGCGGCCGCCGAATACCGTCGCGGTCGTCCCGGTGGCATCGGAGGCTGCCGTGCCAGTATTGGCGGCCCCACCACCAGCTCCGCCACCACCGCCGCCCCGGCGCCCGCCACCACCGGCGCCGCCAAACCCGCCTCCCGCGGCTCCGCCGATCACATTCGGCGTGGTCGTCTGCAGAATGCCGTTCTGCGTAGCGACCGTGCTCCGCGTCGTGGACGAACCGGAAAAGAGGCTCATCAGCACCGGCGCCAATTGCGTGGCACTCGCGTGCTTGAGCTGATAGATGTAGAGCCGCAGTTCGTTCTGCTGCAATGCTTGCTGCAGCTGCTGTTGCGGTGACTGCACGACCGCGGCGGGCGGAGCGCTCACCTGGATGATCGGCCCGTTCTCCGTCACCCTGAGATCGTTCGCCTCGGCGATGCCGCGAATGATGTTGGTGAATTCCGCTGTCGTTGCGGGGCGCGCCATGCGCAGCGTCACCTTGCGCGGGGGCAGATTGCCGAACGACAGGTTCACCTTGCCCGCTTCGGCGAGCGCCGAGAGCACCACGCGGATGTCCTGGTCCTGGAAGTCGAGCGCAAAGCCACCGTGGCCGGTGTCCACCATCGTCGTGGTGGGCGGCGGAGGCGGCGTGATCGCGCGAACGGGGCGCCGTTGGGCGCCGAGGGGTGCGGCAACGCAGCAGAGCAGCGCGGCAATGCACAGGCGGTGCGACATGATCAACTCTCGGGTCTGAGCGCGAGAACCTCGAGCGACTTGCCGGCGGGCGACACAAACACAACCCGTCCGCGCTCGATGGCCTTGACGAGATACTCTCCGACATGGTCGCCGACGCGCACCATCAGCAGGCGCGACGACTGGAACTGACAGGTGGCAAAGCTGGAACCATCGGCGGCAATCGCAGTGCCCAGCACCACCGGCCTGGGCGCGTCGGGCGCGGGGCCCGCCGCCACGCCCTCTCCCGGCATGCGATAGCGATCCGGCGCGGCGGCGCGTCCGGGCGAGAACAGTGCCGCCGCGCCCATCGCGGACAGATCGATCGGTGCCGGTGCAACGGGCGTGTCGAGCGCGCCGGCCATCACATTCACCGCAGCCGGCGTCGCGGCGACCGTGGGGATGCGCCACGCGTTCGCCACCGTCCAGCCGAGGCACAGCAGCGCCAGCAGCAGAACACCCGCCACGATGCGGAAGCGGCGATCATCCCACCATTCGCGCGGGATCATTGCAGCTCCGCGGACCGGGGGGCCGTTCGAGTGGTGGACGATGCCGGCGCACTGCTCGGGCCGAGCGCATAGCCCGAAATGGTCGCAGCAACCGACACCGTTTCGGCATGATCGTTTCCTTCACTGCCCAGCGTTCGCGTGATATCCAGCTGTTCCACTCGCACGAGTTTGTCGCCGTTGTCGAGCGCTTGCAGGAACGCCATCACGCCCTCGACGTCCGACTCGCCGCGAATCTCCACATGCAGCACGCGCACACCGTTGGCCGGGCTGGTCGCCGGCCGTGTCGCTGCGTCCTGCAGCCAGAGATGGTGCGTGCGCGCGACGTCGCCCAGATACGACGCGAGCTCGGAGGTGGCCATCACATCATCGCGCCCTTCGAAGAGAAGCGGTGCCATCAACTGCATCACCGAATCGGTCTGATGCTGCAGCTCCGGATTCCGATGCGCCGTCGCGATGGCCCCACGTTCGCGCGCCAGTGCGTCGCGTTCGGTCGCGAGTCTGTCCTGCGCCGCGGCCATCTGACTGCGATAGGGTCGCACACCAAGGAGAAAGGCCGCGAACGGCGCCAGCACCAGCGCACCGATCATGATGGTCCGCCGCTCACGCTCGGAGATCGCACCGGTCTTCATGGTGCCGCCCGTCCGGAACGTGCCGGCGACGACGACGCGGCGCTGGAATCGTGACGGAGCGCCGCCAGCGTAAAACGCTCCAGCGCATCGCTGCCCTTGGGCGCTTCGCGCCGCACCGGAGCGGCCGCCGTCACGTGCATCAGGCCCGGGGTTCCGTCGATCGCATCAAAGACGCGTGCGGCACTTGCCGCCATGCCGTCCAGCACCAGGGAATCGCCGCGCACGCGCGCCGTGGTCAGCCACGCGTCGTCGGGCATGCGATCGGCCAGTTCGCCAAACACCACCGCCCAGTGCGCCGCGCCGCGCTGGCTTGCCGCAATCACCGCGAGTCGCCGATAGGCGTCTTCCACCGTGGTGCGACCAATGAGCGTCGCCGACACTTCCGCGTGCAGTGCGGCCCGCTGCGCTTCGACCGCGGCCAGTTCGCGGTGGACGCCCCAGAGCCGCACCAGCGGGATTGCGATGATCACCAGCGCCGCGACGGCTGCCACGATTGCCGTGGCGCGGTTGCGCCGTGCCGTGACCGCAGCCAGATCGACCTCGGTCGCCAGCAATGGACCGACCGAATCCGCTGCAAAGCGCGCGGCGAGCGCGTCGGCGGCGGACGCACGATCTGCCCACTCCGGCGGCACGCTCTCGATTGCAATCCCCCGCGCCGCAAGTGCCCGCGAAAGCTCGCTCGCGACGGCACTGGCGCTCGCCACTGCGACTGCCGGCGAAGAACCCGCTGGCGTCGCCTCCGTCACGGCCGCTGCGATCAATTCGCCGTCCGCTGCCCCGGCGCGAAACCGACGCACGTTGGCGAGCACTCCGCCGCGAATATCCAGGAGTGAAGTGCGTCCTGGCTCATGCACCAGCAGTTGCAGTGCCGCTCGCCGCGAGCGAGACCACAGATCGAGTCCTGCCGCGGCCCATGCACCTTCAGCCGCTGTGATCGCGTCAATCGTGAGTCCCGCCTCTGCCGCTGCAAGCCGGATCGCGGCGATCAGTCGCGCCGATGCGGCGGCCGCGACAATCGGTCCAGCCGCTCCGCGGCGCGGCGGAACCACGCCGACCACCTGCGCGCCCCGCGCCGACACGAAGTACCGGCCCGCCGCGCGCCCGAGCAGTTGCCGCAGATCTCCCTCAGCCAGCGGCGGCAGATCGAGTGGCCGGAGCTCGATCTGCGGTGCCAGCAGCGCAAGGGCGATCCGCGCGGGACCAGTCACACCCGCGACCTCACGGAAAGCAGCGTGCAGGGCGGGCCAACTGCCGTTCTCCGTCACGTCCGCAACGAGCGGCAGCCGGCGAAGCCCCGACGGCAGCTTCACGCACAGTTCGTTGGCGCCAAGCGCCAGGCCGATGACCGGGTCACCGTTCTTGCGCATCACCATTGGAGCCACGACACGGTTGCGGCCGTACCCGCACGAGTCAGCAGCGCGATGAGCTGTACCGGGCGCGCCTGCGAAGCGCTCTTCGCGGTCATGGTCAGCAGCACTTCGCGGGTGTCGACTACCGCCGCGCGCTGCAGCTCGACCAGTTGGATCGACGCCATCGTCTGGGCACCGGTCGCAGCACCGCCGCGGCCACCGCGCCCGCCGCCGGTGGCAACGCCGGGCACCACCTGCGCCACCGACGAAATCCGCAGCCCCCGTGAGCGCGCGGCGAGAATGTTGGCGTAGATCGCGTCGGTCATCCCGGGCAGCGAGCGCAGCACATCCTCCGGCGCGGTGTTGAGATTCACCGTGCCGGTCCCGTATACCGTGAAGTACGGCGCCACCTCGTCGTAGATCGCGGGTGTAAAGCCCTCCACCTGCAGCAGATCGCTCACCGCGCGAAACGGCTGATTGGCCGGCAACGTCAGCAGCCCTTTCTTTTCATAGCCATCCGCCTCGTCGCCGTTGAGGCGCGGATTGTCGTCGATGTCGCGCCAGTCCGCGATCATGTCGGCAAGTTGGTCGGCTTTGGCGTAATCCTTGAGGACCAGGCCAAAGAAGGTCCGCAACACCGTATCGCTTGCCGTGTTGATGTTGATCATGGTGCCAAGATCCGTCGCCTTCACCACCACTGGCATGCTGTCGATGAGTACCGTGCCCGAGAACACCGAATCGGCATCCATCCAGGGATCGCCGGAGCGTGTGCCGGCCACCGCGGTGTTGTTCTGGACACCGCTGCGCAACGCGTAGTCGAGCTTGGCATCCATCAGCGAGAGCGCGCCAAGCGCCAGGCCGCGGTTGATACCCTGTTCGGAGGCGTTGAGCGCGAGCGTGCGCCGCTCCTTGGCATCGAGCGCAAACTGCAGCGCCACCACCGAAATGGCGACGACCAGCCAGAGCGCGGCGATCATGGCCGCACCACGACGATTCCTCAATTGGCCGTCCCCCCCGGCCGTGTCGCGGCCTGATCGCCCATCGGCAAGACGATGGGGAGCGTCAGCAGGCGCGGCAGCACCGCACCATCCAGCGGGCCCAGCGTCACCCGCACCGCCATCGGCGTGATCGCAGCGGCCTGCGTGGCGTCGTACCAGCGGTTGGTGCGCGAATCCAGAAACTCGACGGTGAGGGTGCCGATCGAAGCCTCGAGTTGCCGCCGCTGCAACGGCGCCTGTGCATTGGCCTGATACTCGACGGTAAGCCCGGTCTCCGGCGTGCTGTTGTCGCCATCGACAAAGAGACGCATCCGCGCCTGCGCCGACAGCGCCGGATTGGGAGCGTTGGTGGTAAAGTCGAGCTCGTCGCCGCTGGCGACGGCCGCCGTGACGGAGACCGCGGCAGTGGTGGTCCCGCCGGGCGTGACGGTGCGCATCTGGCTGGTGAGATTGGTGCTGCTCCGCCCGTTCGTCCCCTGCGGAGTGGTCCCCTGTGTCACCGACACGGTGCCGGACACGAGCCAGCCGCGGATCATCTCGCGAAGTGCCGCCGCGCGTTCGGTGTCCTGTGTGGCCCGCACGATGTCCCGCCGATGATCGACGATCGACGCGAAGGCCGTCTCGCCGGCTGTGGCCATCAGCCCGGTGATCACCAGCGCGATCACCAGTTCCATCAACGTCATCCCGCGGCGATCGCGCATCATTGCGTGGCCAGCGGCGGACGCCGATAGAGCCAGGTGCGCACGGTGTAGGAATTCCCCGGCCACGCGACAACGATCGCTATGTCATAGACGCCGCCCTGCGTCGACACCGCGGACGATGTGGTTTCCCAGCTGTACTCGTCGAGTGGTGCCGGGAACTGGCCCTTCTTGACCGTGTCGGGCAACGCCTGCAACTCCTGGTCGGTCAGCAAGCCCATGAAGTCGATCCGCTGCGTCGCCAGCGCCTCAGCCTCGATGGCCCGGCGACCGCGCTCGGCGGTGCGCAATTCGCCGCCGACCGCCGCCAGTGCGCTGACGGCCGTGATGCTGACGATGGTCAGCGCGGCCACCGCCTCGAAGAGCGTCATGCCCCGTCGGTCACGGCGACGCATGGCCCACCCCGCTCCACGGATCGACCATCACCACCAGCGACGAATCTCCGCCGCGCACACGAACGGTATCGGTGAGGGCCGAGCCGTTGGGGGAGAAGATGTAGTGCAGCCGCGGCAGATCGGTGACCATCGTCTCCGTCGTCGCCAGCTGCAGCTTGCCTTCAGCGACTTCCGACGCACCCGTCGCACCAGCGGAATCCACGCGGTACTTGCCGGTCACCGGATCGAGCACGAGGGACACGGTCACATTGCTGTCGATGGCCACCGCCCGCGCCGCATTCAGCAGCGACAGCAATGCGTCAGCGGTACGCCGCGGTGGTGTCTGTCCCAGATCCACCAGCGCCGGCACGACGAGGGTCGCGGCGATCGCCATGATGGCCAGGACGATGCTCATCTCGAGCAGCGTAAATCCGGCGCGGCCACTCCTGGGGAATGCGATCACTTGAACGAGCTCGCGTTGATGCCGTAGATCGCCTGCAGCAGCGACAGCGCCACAAATGCGACGATCGCGCCAAAGATCACGATCATCGCGGGCTCGGCGAGCGTGGCGAGGCGCTGCGTGGCGCGCTCGGTCCGCTCTTCGAAGATGTCCGCGGCCTTGAGCAGAAAGAGTCGCAGCTCACCGGCGTCTTCGCCCACGCCGATCAGTTGCGCGAGCAACGGCGGAAAGAGTGTGCTTTCGGCAACCGCGGCGCGGAGCGAAATCCCCTCGCGCACGCGCGAGCGAATGCGCACCGCGTCCTCGCGCGCGATCGGATCGGACAGCGATTCCACCGTGTCGTCGAGTGCCATCAGCAGTGGCGCGCCGCCGCCCAGCAGCACACCGGTGAGCCGCGCAAAGCGCGCGGAAAGCGCATACTGGCGCAGCGTACTGACCAGCGGAATGGTGAGCAGCGTTCTGGACCATGCCCGCCGGCCTTCCGGCGTGCTCTGCATCCACGTGGCGAGCACCGCGATCAAGGCCGGGATGAGCAGCAGCACCGGCCAGTAGTGCTGCAGGCCGTTGGAGATCGCGAGCATGGCGCGCGTTGATCCCGGCAGCGTCGCACCGCTGCCTTCGAGCAGCGTCACAAAGCGCGGCAGCACAAAGAACATCAGCACGCCGACAGCGCAGCTGCCGGCCGTCGCGAGAATCAGCGGGTAGATCGCCGCGGACAGCACGCGGCCACGGACCTGCTCGTCGCGCTCGAGTTGCAGGGCGAGTCGTCCAAAGGTGTTGTCGAGATCGCCGCTCCGCTCGCCCGCCCGTACCAGGCCCACATAGAGCGGCGGAAAGAGCCGGCCGTGTGCCGTGAGTGCGGCCGAAAGAGTTTCGCCACGCTCGACGCGCTCGCGCACATCCTGCAGCGCGTTGCGCACCTCTTCGCCGGCTACGCCACCAGCGGCCTTGAGCGCCTGTGCGAGCGGCATGCCCGTCGGGAGCAGCGCTCCCATGGCGCGGGTGACTTCGAGCACGTCACGCCGCCGTCCAAAGCGGAAGCCGCGTCCGCCTCCCATCGTCGCATCGGGTGCTTCGGCCACGTCGAGTACCAGCAGGCCGCGCGCCTCCAGCGATTGCGTGAGCGCGCCAGAACTCGCCGCGCTCGCCGCGCCCCGCAGGCGCTTGCCGGCGCCGTCAATGGCGCGGTATGCAAAGGTCGGCACGTTACCCGTGACTCCGGACTACTGCCAGCTCGTGATGTCGGCGTCTTCGCCGGTGCCACCGGGCTTGCCGTCCGCACCCAGCGTCTCGAGGTCATAGCCGTTCGGATTCACCTGTCCCGGCGCGACATACAGATAGGCCACGCCCCAGGGATCGAGCGGCACGGCCTTCCGAAGGTACGGACCGCGCCAGTTGGCCGGCGGATCGGCCGTTGGCATCTGCCAGAGCGCGTTGAGCCCCTGCTGCGTCGTCGGATAGTGCCCGTTGTCCAGACGATAGGCGTCGAGTGCGGTACCGAGCATCTCGATCTGCGACTTGGCCGTGGCCGACTTGGCGGCGCCGACATGCTGGAAGATGTTCGGCGCAACCAGTGTTGCCAGGATGGCGATCACCACGATGACGACCAGAATCTCGATCAGCGTGAAACCGCGCCGATAGAGGCGTCGAGCGGCAGGAAAGGAAACACGTCGCATAGGTCGACCAGGTCAGATGGTTGAACCTGCATCAGGAGCATGCGCCGCGGTGACGCCGGCGCGCTCTGTCCACTGGGTATGTCTACGCACAGGCAGATGACGACGTTTGACGTCGGATGTTCAATGGAAGGATTGGCGCGTTGACGTGCCGGGTTGCATCGTCAGCGGCAGCAACTTTGCTAACTGTCCAGAACCATTGCGGCCAGTTTCAAGACAGTATTCCAGTTGCGTGCCGTGGCGCTCCCGACCAGGCGATCCAGGAGTGCCGCGTTGAGGCGCGATTCGCCCGCGCCGTCGGGATAGTAGACGTAGAGATGATGCGATCCGGCGGCCATTTTTTCACGCCCCGGGATCGCCGCCTTGAGCGCCTTGATCTGCGCCGCGGTGGGAGGCTCCTTGCACAGAAAGGCATGCAGCAGCGCGGGAGTGTCGCTCGCCTCGGCCCGGAACGGATTGGCAGCGATCATCGCGCGCCACTCGGCAGGCGTTCGCACCATATACTCCGCCGCCACGCCCACGCGTGCCACCGTCTCCGCTTCCAGCCAGCGCTCGAGCGCCGCGCCACTGCGACGACTTCCCTCGAAGACCACATTGCCGCTGTGCAGCAGCGTCCGGGTGTTGGCGAGGCCCGCTTTGGTGAGCGCGGCCCGAAGATCCGCCATCGGGATCTTGCGATTGCCGCCGACGTTCACGCCGCGCAGGAGCGCGATGTGCATCCCCATCAGCGCACGGCCTTGTCGCAGCGAGCGCTCAAGGAAAGATCGAACTCGGGCATCAGATCACTGCCGGCGATCGTGCGACTCATCCTGCGCGTTGCGGTTCGGCGCGGGTTCCCGCGCGAGCCACGAGTGCCGCCAGCGCGCGCTCATACGCCATCGGCACCATCGACTCACCCGTCACCGACATGCCAAGATTGCGCATGATCCCATCGGCCAGACCGTAGATCCATCCATGCACCGCGACGGATTGTCCGCGCCGCCATGCCTCGCCGATGACCGTCGTCCGGCAGACGTTCAATACCTGCTCCAGCACGTTGAGCTCGGCCAGACGCTCCATCGCCGCCTGCGGATCGTGCTCGTGGTCGAGCAAGGCATGATGCCGCTGGGCCACGTCCTGCACGTATCGCAACCAGTTGTCGATCAGACCAAGGCGCGTGCGCTTCCATGCAGCCTCGACACCGCCGCAACCGTAGTGTCCGCAGACGATCACATGCTGAACGCGGAGCACGTCGACGGCGTACTGCACTACCGACAGACAGTTGAGGTCCGAATGCACTACCACGTTGGCCACGTTGCGGTGGACAAAGAGCTCGCCCGGAAGGAGACCCACGATCTCGTTGGCCGGCACCCGGCTGTCGGAACAGCCAATCCAGAGGTAGCGGGGCGACTGGAGATGCGCGAGCCGCGAGAAGAATGCGGGATCGCCGCTGGTGCGATCGGCCGCCCAGCGGCGGTTGTTATTCAGAAGCTCTTCGACACCAGCCATGATGCGCGTTGTCCCTTGCAGTAGGTGCGGCGAAAGGTAGTGAGGATCGCGACTGCTTACCGCTGGCTCACCGCGTGCTCCGCGCCGGCGCTTTCCTGGCCCGTGCCCGGGTCCGCGAGCCTTTGGGTGCCGCCTTCTTGGCGCTGGAAGCCTTGCCGCCGGCGGCTTTGCGGGCCCTCGCGGGCTTGGGCTTCTTGGCCGCGACGTAGGCGTGACTCAGATCGAAGAACGGCTTGAGTTCCGCCGTTCGCGCCAGCAAGCGGTGCGGCACGAGCACATACTCCACCTGAACGACGCCATATTGCTCGCAGAGCGTGGTGCGATACTTTTTCAGAAACGCCGCCCGCTCCTTCTCCGGCAGGCGCAACGCCGCCTGACCGCCGGTCGTGAGCATGCTGAACATGTGGCCGTTGTGCGACGTGTACGGAATGGTGGCACCCTTGCGCTTGATCGCGGGATTGGTGGCCACCAAGCGCTCATAATGTTCAAGGGCCGTGGTGCGATCCATGTCCAGATCTCCCTCGTGGCTGGAACCGATGTGCAGGTGACCGGACCAATCTACTGCGAATTCTGCGAGCCGGATCGGGAGGTGTGCAAGGTCACTTTGATCCGGTCGTCCAGACTGCGAGTCACCACCCTACCACTCGCCAGGGAGCCGATGATGTCAGGAATGCTCCGCACCGTAATTCTTGCCGCGGCGGTCACAGCACCGCTGGCCGCACAGTCGACCGGGACACCAGTCTATGCCGCGCCATACCGGGCCTTCGACATGAGCGAGATTGCTCTGTCAATTGCGGATCCTGGCCCGGGTGTCGATTTCGAAGCGTCCTATCGCGAGGCATATACGCAACACATCGATCTCGGCATACGCGGCGGCTTTCACGGCGACGACGGACCCGGCAATCACACGTCGGTGCTCCTCGGCGGTGATTTTCGCGCCCGCGTCCTCGACCACGGCGAGTCCTTCCCCCTCGATGGATCGCTCACGCTCGGCCTGGGCATGGAAAGCGGGCGCGGCGGAACCGTCGGCTATCTGCCGATCGGCTTCTCGATGGGACGGCGGCTCCACCTTCAGGGGTCGAGCATGTCGATCGTGCCCTATGTCCAGCCCGTGCTGATGCCGATCTTTGGCGCCGGACGCGGCACAGATTTCACCCTCGGCTTTGGCGCCGACCTCAAGGTGTCGCCCCGGCTTGACCTGCGGGTGAGCGGCGGCATCGGCGACCGCGACGGCGTGGGCTTCACCGCGGCATTCCTCCGCTGAGCGATGGCACGCGCGGCGCCGACAACGGTGTGTGCCTGACGAGCCACGGGGTGTGCGCGATGCATGTGTGCCACCCCGATAGCCAGGTCTTCCGGATCAGCCGGTCAACTCACCAGGAGCCGGCTCAGAACGTATAGCGCACGCCGAACTGCGCCTGGAACTGCAGCAGCAGATTGGTGCCCGTCACACCCAGCGATCCGAACGTCGTCGGCACGTTGTACAGAATTGACTGCTTGGTTGCGTCAAAGCTCGCCGGCTGCAGCAGATCGAGGCTGGAGCCGAAGACACCCATGTAGCGACCCCAGCTCGAATTGATGCCGTTGAGCACGTTGAAAAAATTCGCCTGCAGCTCGATACGCCGGCCACCGCCCGCGGGGAACGATTTTGCCACCTGCATGTCGACCCGGTCGAACCACGGCAGGGTACATGTGTTTCGCGGAATGATCTGTCCCACGTAGTTGCCGACGCACGGATACGCCTTGAGGTAGCCGGCGTACGTCGCGCGATCTGCCGCGATCTTGGTGGGGTCGGTGTCGGCCAGCGGCAGATTGTCGGGTGAGAAGATGAACGGCCGGTCGTTGAAGGCTACGCCGTCGCCGTTGAGGTCGCCGCTCTGCTCCGGCGTCCACGGATTCCCTGACTGGAAGCGCCAGAGCGCGCTCACCCGGAAACCCCATGGCAGCGTGGTCGAGCCCGAGAGCACGATGACGTGCCGGCGCGCGGTATTGGACGGGCCCCACGAGCGGGCAACATCTCCCGCACCACCGATGTCATTCGGTCCGTACACGCCAACCGTCGGATTGTCGAACCCATCCGACGCGGTGCAGCAGGTATACGACGAGTTGTCCTCGGCGTTCGTGTAGGTGTACGAGAGCCGCACCTGCGACGCCCGGCCGATGGTGTGGATCAGTTCGGCGGTGCCCGCGAGCGAACGCGACTCGCCGTCGTTGTAGTTGACGTACACCTGCGAGAAGTCGGAATTGAGGCGCGAATTGAGCGCCGTCGATACCGCGCTCGACGGATTGAACACATTCTGCGGCACGAAGATTTCGCGACCGCCTTCATTGGCGAGCGTGAACTGCACCGGCCGCAGGTTGATGTCGCGCACCGTGTACAACTTGTACGAGCGCGAGTAGATCACGTTGGTGGAGAGCTTGGTCCGGTGCCCGAGCAGCTTGTCGTAGCCAATGTTGCCCTTGAAGCTTTCCGGGAACTCGAAGTGGTCCTTCCAGAGCGTGTACGTCGGCACACCGGTGCCCGTCTGGCCGCCCGAGCAGGTGGCCGGATCATTCGCGCCGTCAATCGCCCAGGTCCCGTAGTCAGTGAGCGAAGGCGGCCCGTCGGGCGCCGTTCCCGAGCCGGTACAGGTCAGCGACAGGACCGGGTTGGTCGAACTCGCTACGTTGCCGCCCACCACGTAGGGCAGCCGGCCGTAGAAGTAGCCGACGCCGAGGCGCAGGACCGACCGGTTGTCACCGGCCGGATCGAGCGCGAACGCGAGGCGCGGCGAGACATTGTTCTTGTCGGTCGGGGCATTGCCGGTGTGCACACCGAAGGCGCGCTCGACATCGATCACGCGCGCGGGATCGTCGAGGAACGATTCGACGTCGTAACGCACGCCAAGAGTGGCGGTGAGCTTCGGGGTCGCGTGCCATGCATCCTGCGCGTAGCCCGCGTACTCCAGCACATTGAACGTGGCGGTGGGCACCGTGCCGTTGAGCGTTTCGCTGCGGCTATACGAGGTCGGCGTGCCGGCGGCAAAGTCCGCGAGCGTCGCAAAGACGTAATTGCCGGTCGTGTTGTCGACCGAGCCCGTCGGGCCGACGAATGAGTTGATTTCGTGCGCCAGAATGCCGCTCGCGCCCAGCTTGAACGTGTGCGCGCCATCGGTATGGGTGTAGTTGTCGATCAGCTGCACCTTGCGTTCGTCGAGATCGTTGTCGAGCGAAACGAACGTGCCGCCGAACGCCGCGGTCTGCCCATTGCCGATGTTCGTGACGGTGAGTGACGGGCGCAGGTCGTTGCCGACGCGCGGCCGGTCTTCCGACGAATACTGGAAGCGGAGCACGTTCGAGCTCTGATTGCCCAGCACCGACTGCAACTCTCCCACCAGCGACGACGACTTGTCGCTCAGCTTTTCCGCGCTGGCCTTGCCGTAATCAAAGTCGAAGTTCTCGTCAAAGAGATCGGCGTTGTTGTGGCTGGCAAAGTTCTCGCGAATGGAGAAGTGGTTCTTCCGATCGATGTTCCAGTCGATGCGCCCGAAGAGCGTGATCACATCGTTCGTGGTCTGGAAGTTCTGGTAGTCCGCTGCCGCATTCGCCACGCCGTACCTGCTCGACAGAATCGAGACAAAGCGCTGGAAGTTCTGGAAACCCACCGAATCCGGCGCCGGGTTGCCGTTCGCGTCGAGCTTGTTGAGGAAGAATTGCGGCGTCAGCGGAACCTGCGGATCGCGCTCGCGCTGACCGTCGATGGAGAAGAAGAAGAAGGCCTTGTCCTTCTTGATCGGCCCCGAGAGGTGACCGGAATACTGCTCGACCGAATAGCTGGCCGGCGGTTTGCCCGCAAAGTCGTTCGCGGTGAGCTGATCGCCGCGGTAGTTGCCGTAGAGCGCACCTTCGAGCGTGTTGGTGCCGCCGCGAGTGATCACGTTGACCACGCCGCCGGTGTAGTTGCCGTACTCGACATCAAACCCGTTGGTCACGACCTGGAATTCGCGGATCGACTCGAGCGAGAAGACGAACGGAATCCGTGACCCACCGCGATTTTCGCCAAAGAACGAGTTATTGGCGTCGACGCCGTCGATCTGCACGTTGGTCTGCGACGGCCGGAGGCCGGCGATGGAGAACTGGCCGCCGGTCGTGCGTTCCGGATTGGGGTCAACCAGGCCCGAGATATTGATGAAGTCGGTAAAGTCGCGACCAAGCGACGGGAGATTCTCGATTTCGTTGCGGCTCACGCTCTGGACAGCCGAGGCATCCGTCACGTCGACGGTCGGCCGATTCTCACCGAGGACGGTAATGTCCGGCAATGCCACCGCCATGACGACCATCGCAAAATTCGTGGTCGCCGTCTGACCCAGGTCGACGAGGACGTTGATCGTCGAATCGGCGTGGTAACCGATGGCGCGCACGCGCACCGTGTAGGTCCCGGGCGGCAGCAGCGGCAGGAGATAATGGCCGCCGCCTGTGGTCTGCACTTCGCGTTCGAGCCCGGTGTTGACGTTGTGGCCCGTGACCACGGCGCCGATGAGCGGGGCGGCCCCGGTGCCGGTGATCGTCCCTCGGATGGCGCCGGTCGTCGCGGCATTCTGGGCGCTGGCCGGGGCGGCAAGCACGCCAAGGACCACGACAAGCCCGGCGAGAATCCGGCGGCAACGGCCGATGATGATTACGGACACGGGACCTCCACTGCTTCGCTCAACGTTCTCGGGAAGAGTTCGACGCCCGGATTGGTGAAGCCCTTGAGAATGCCGGTCCAGTTGTAGCACTTGCCCGCCGTGAATGTGGTCTTGAGCGTGTTGGTGTCGGCCACGACGTGGCTGTCAAAGCGCACCGCGACCGCACCGCTGCCGTCATCGATCTGCGCGTTGCGTCCGGCGCCGGTCGTGAACACGTCGATCAGCTTGCCTGCCTTGATCTCGATCAGCCGTCCCTGAAGGTTGGCTTTCACGTCGCCCGCGGCGGACGCGGCGTCGCTGCTGGTGACCACGAACGGATCGAGCGGCGTTCCCGGTGTGACCGTATTGACCGTCACCGGGCTCACTTCGAATTCTCCGCTGAACGTGGTGAGCGTGCCCGACACCTCGATGACATCACCGATGTTGAACGTCGAGCCAGTCGGGCTGAAGAGCTCGATGCCGCCGGTCGCGTCCTCGACGTACGCCTGGCCGGTGGAGATCTGCGCCACGGTCGACGTCACGGTGCCTTTGATGGTGATCCGCGAGTTGAGCGGCAGATTCTGCGCGCTGTCGATCGACACGACACAGCCGCCCTGACCGTTGACGGCCACGAACGCGGTTTCGTTGAGGTACACGCTCACCGGCACCGGATTATTGCAGAACGACACCTTGGTGCTGATGCCCGTGGTATCGATCTCGATCGACTGCGTGCCGGCTGGGATATTCGGTACCGTGAAGCGCCCAAGCGAATCGGTATGCAGGTCGCCGCCGGGGAAGGTGGTCGTTGTGCCGCGGTTGTAGACCTGCAAATGCACGTTGCCGAGGGCGCTGTCGCCGGCGGACGGGTCGAACTGACCGTTGCCGTCCCGGTCGAGGAAGAGAATCCCGGAGATGTTCCCGGTACCGCTGACCTGGAACTGGGGGGCGGGCTGCAGCGAGCAGCCGCTGATCAGGGCGAGCGCCGCCAGAGCGGCGATTCCGCCGCGGCGCACGGTCTTCAAATCTGGGGCCATGGGGCGTCCCTTGAGAGTGTGCCGTAGCATCAGTGCGCCACCACATCTGCCGCGCCGCGCGGCTTGAGTTCGGCCGAGGCCGGTGTGCCGAACGGCACCGCGATGCCGGTGATGTCGTAGTGCGAACCCACCGCATAGGTGGCGGCCGGAGTTGGCACTGCGCCAGTCGGGGCGGACATGAAGATCGTGACGGTCGAATTGTCGGGCGTGGTGCCGGTCACCGTGTATGTCCCGGTGCCGCCGGCCGTGCCGACGGTCACGATCGCCACGTTCTGCAGCGTCACGAGCTCGCCTTCAAAGGTGCGGGCCAGGAACTGCACACCGGTGATCACCTTGGGTGCGGGGGCACCGCCGGGGCCGAGCTTGGTCACCTTGAGCGAGTCGGTGGGCGAGATGTTGTTCTCCAGCTCGTTCTCGTTGCTGAAGAGCACCATCTTGCCGTGCACGCGCACGGCGTCGCCGACGTTCAGTGTGAGCGAGAGAGGCAGGTTGAAGATCTGCGTACCGCTCGTGCCGTCTTCGATGTATGCGTTGTCGACCCGGAAGGTCCCGCGGCCGGCCGTCACGATGCCTTCGACCGTCACCGTGTCATTGAGTGCGGTCTTGGCGGATGCGATCGTCTGCACGGTGCCGACGGAGACGGCGACATCAGCGGGCGAGCGCGGCTTCACTTCCGGCGTGAAGGTGGTGCCGTTGGTCGAGAAGTTGAGGGCGGCACCGGCCACATCGTACCTGGTGCCGACCTGCCAGAACGTGTTGGTGATCCCGACGGGTGACGCGTCGATGCGCACGGTGACGGCACTGCCGTCGGGGGCGGTGCAGACCACGTTGTACGCGCCGCTGGCGTTGGGCGTGCTGACGCTCACCACCTGGAGACCTTCGACCCGTATGAGTTGGCCGTCGTAGATCTTGGCCGCGAAATCGGACGGCGTGATTGTCTTGGGCTGTGGGATCGCTCCGGTGCCGAGCTTGTTGATCACCGGCAGGTTCGCTGCGGTAAAGCGCGCGATCTCGTATTCGCCGTCAAAGAACGTCACCAGCCCCTGGACGCTCAGGCTGTCGCCGGCGACGTAGGTCGTGCCGGGCGGAATATTGAACACTTCCGAGCCGCCGGTCGGGTCTTCGATGTACACGCTGAGGTTGGCGGCGTTGGACAGCGTGTAGACCCCCGTGCCGGCGTAGACGACGCCGATGACGGTCACCGTGTCATTCGCCGGATGCGCCCGTGCCTGCGCGATGCTCAACGCCAGCGCGCCGACCACCACGTCGCTCGCGGCGCGCGGCTTGAGCTCCGTCTCGCCGTTGAAGATCCCGTCGAGGCCGGTGACGTTGTAGCTGCGGCCCACCTGCCAGAAGGTGCTCAGAATGGGAATGTTGTTGGTATTTCCCACGCGCACCAGGAACGTGTCGGCCGCGGTATTTCCCTGAAACGTCACGTTGTACGATGTCGTGCCGGTCGTCGTCACGTTGCGCACGGTCGCGCCGGAAACCGCAATCAGCTGACCGAGGAACTGGTTCGAAAGCATCTGCGTCACCGTGATCGCGCGCGGCGCGGGCACGGGACCGCTGCCGAGCTTGGTGACGGTGAGCGTGCCACCCGACGGAGCGGCGATCTCGAGCTCGCCGCTGAACGTCGACGTCGCGCCGATCACGCGGATCGTATCGCCGGCCAGGATCCCGGCCGTGGGTGCGCCGAAGACGAGCACGCCGCCGGTCGCGTCCTGCACATAGAGATTGTTGGAGGCGAGCAGGCCGGCGTTCTGCGTCGCGACACCGACGAAGGCCACCGTCGCGCCATTGGCTGCGGTGCGTACCTGCGCGATCGTCGAGACGAGGTTGCCGGTGAAGCGCAGCTGCGTCTGTGCCACGGCCGCTGCCGCCACGGTCACGGTCTCCAGCACACCACCGACGATCTGGATCGTCGGAATCGGTGTGACACGGACCGTGTAGGTGCCCGGCCGGAGCGTGCTGAAGAGGAACTGGCCGTTCGCGCCCGTTGTGGTCGTCGCAACCGGCACCACGGTGGTGTCCGGCGTGGCAAAGATCGCGACCGCAAGGCCCGCGGCCGGTGTGTCGGTCCCGGCATCGTAGACACCGTTGCCGTTGTCATCGCGATAGAGAATGCCGCTCACCGAGCCCGGATTGAGCACGTAGCGGAATTGCGACGCGATGGTGCCGCCCTGGAAGGGCACCACCACGGTGGGTGAGGGCGCAGTCGCGAGCACGGCACCGGCCGGCAGCGTGCCGTTGAACGTGACCGAGTAGCTGCCGGGCGTCACCGCCTGGAAGGTGGCCATGCCGGTCGCATCGAGTGTCGCCTGCTGCGGTGTGCCGCTCAGCGGCGTGAGCGTCACGCTTCCCGCGAGCGCCGCGTCGCCCGTCGAGAATGCACCGGAGCCGTCGGCGTCAATGAATGCGCGCACCGTCACCGTGCCGGGAGTTCCCACCGGCTCGCTGTTGCTGTTGCACGCACCGATCACGCAGATGGCCAGCGCAGTTCCGGCCAGAAGGACCCTGCGAAACATCGTTGCTCCCGGCCTCGGGCAATTCCAGAGGCCCCGTAGATGTGAATGATTCGGAGGCGAGATTACCGGCTGCGGTGCAACGTGTCAAGCTGGCACAGCTGGATGGGACATGAAATTCGCCCAATCGTTACGACGCAGCGCTGTACCGAAAACCGCGCAAACGATTACTGTTGCCCCATGGCATATTCCCGCGCTGCTACTGGTGTTGCGGCCATTCTCCTTGCCGCCATCGTCGGCTGCTCCTCACCGGAGTCATCGTCGGTCACCACGCCACCGCTGGCGCCGCCACCACCGCCGCCGGCCGCGGATGGCCTGCTGATCGTCCGCATGTTTGATCTCGGCGCCAACGATGCCGGTGGCGGCGGTGACGCAATTCTGGTCACCGATTCCAGCGGTTCCGGTGTGGAAAACACGCTGATTGACGCCGGTCCCTCCGGCGCCAACGCCAGCGATCCCGGATTTGTCGAACGTGAACTCGTTCAATTGCATGTAGATACGCTGTCGTTGGTGCTGCTGACCCACGCGCATGACGACCACTACGGTGGTATGGCTCCCGTCTTGTCGAGCATTCCCGTCCGTCGATTTCTGTACAACGGCCAGGTCCGAAGCCTCGCCTCGTACAACGCCATCATCACCCAGGCTGCTGCCCGGGCTGACAGCGTGATCGTCGTCCGCGCGCGGCGCGACTACGACCTTGGTTCCACCACGACGCCGGCCCATCTGACCTTCATTCCGCCGCTCACCACCTGGCTCAGCGCCACCACCGACGATGGCGACGAGCTCAACGACGGCTCCGTCGGCGCCCGCCTCTCCCTCGGCACTTTTTCCATGTTGTTCACGGGGGATGCGGAAGTGGCTGCCAATGCCAACTGGCGGACCGCGTTTCCGGATCTGGTGACCGGAGTGACCGTGCTCAAGGTGGGCCATCATGGCGCCAACAACGCGGTCTTCGACAATGGCCTGAGCGGGACCTCGGGCTGGCTTGATCAGACCGCGCCCAGGGTGTCGATCATTTCGGGGAATGGCACCACGCACCCGCGCGTCAACGCCCTCGCGCGACTGCTGGTGCAGGCGAACGACCGGACCTACTGCACCAATGTCCACGGCAACATCGAAATCCGCGTCACGCGGACGGGCAGTTACACGGTTACAGTGGCGCGCAACGCCAGCGCGAGTTGTGTGCCGGGGAGCGAGGCGACGACGTAACTCACGTCACGTCGTCACTCGCTTCGTGCGTCAGCGTACGTGCATCGCCACTTGCACTGGCTTGGGATTGTCGGGAAAGGGCGATGGCGGTGGTGGCGGCGACGGCGGCAATCCAAATGTCAGGACGTACTCGCCAGCCTTCGCCGGCGTGAATTCAAAGTCGTAGATCTCGCCCGGGTCAAACGTCAGCGCCGCCGGCTCGACCTTGGCCTGCGTGTGTGCCCGCCTTCATAGTCATCGGCGCGGGATGTTCCTGGCCATTGAGCAGCACCGGCCGCGCTACCCTTCCGCCACCTCATTGATCTCCCGCGGCCCAAGAATCCGCTGCGGATACCCGCTCCGCGCAATCGCCAGCATCGCGCGGCCGATCGCGACCGTCGTGGTCACATATCCCGGCGCGACCTGCTTGAGCAACGGATAGAGCGGCCGGAAAATGTTGTAAAGGGTCCGATAGAGCGCCGTGCGCGACCGCACGCCCTTCATTGGCTGGATGTAGCCGGGCCGGAACATGTACGCCTCGAGCGGCAACTTGAGCAGATCGTTCTCCGTGCGGCCCTTCACCCGTGCCCACATCGACCGGCCGCGCTCGGTGCTGTCGGTACCGAGGCCGGTCACCAGACAGAACGTCGCGCCGGGATGAGCCGCGGCAAGCGCCCGTCCCGCCGCGAGCGCAAAGTCGTGCGTCACGAGCGTGTACGTCGCCTCGACGGTTCCCACTGACGTCACGCCAAGACAGAAGAAGCACGCATCGTAGCCGGCGAAGGCCGCGCCGAGTGCGGCACCGTTCGTCAGGTCCTCGAGCACCAGGTCGCGCACCTTGGCGTGCTGGATGCCAGATGACCGGCGCCCCACCGCCAGCACGGTTTCGATACCAGCGTCTTCAAGGCACTCGAGCAGCACGCCCGCGCCGACCATTCCCGTGGCACCGTAAAGAATCACCTTCATCGTTGCAGCCCAGGCTGCGCCAGCGTCTCGACGCCAGCGAAAAGTGCGATGGTCACTGCCTACTCCTTATGCTCCGGTCGGTACGTCGCGATCACGACACCATTTGGATGCGTAGAGCTGTTGAGCAGCGTCAACGGAGCGGCAGCGCCACCATCCGGAAAGAGCCGCCGTCCGGCCCCCAGCACGAGGGATGGATCAGCAGCACAAATTCGTCAATCAATGCGACTGCCATCAAGGACTGGACAAGGACACCGCTGCCGAGGACAGTTACCGAGTTGGCCGGCGCGAACGGCGTTGAGTCGCGATCGCCCGGATAGCGGTCCGCCCGCGGCCGTCCGGAAACGGCTCTGGCATCCGGTCCACCGCAGCCATCAACAATGCCTGCACCGGTGGATCCTCAAGCATCGCGGCTGACGCGAGACGGATGCTGCGCACCTGCCGGCCGGAGCCCTGCAGCAGGCGCAGTGGATCGGGAAGACTCGCTCCATTGAAGAAAAAGAGATTCACCCAACGCGGATATGCCGCCAACGAGAATGGCGCCAGCGACGCATGCTCCGATGGTCCATAGGCAAACACAAGGGCGTTGTAGTTGTCGTAGACGAGTTCGACCGCGCCAGGAAACTGTCGCCGCATGGCGCGCCGGGCAGCCAATACGACCTTCACGATCGCGGGATCATAGCGACCCAGCGCGGCCGTGATCACCTGTGATGGCGCATGCTTCGCGGTGGCCATGGGCGACTCGGTTGGATGTCTTGTTGGCAAGACCTGCCCCGGCCGTGGTGCATGGGCAGGCTCACCGCCAAAGCTACACCGGCATTCGCGGCCGCGTCGGCCTGAGAGCGAGAGCATCAGGCGCAAGCACAGTGCCTCGGGAGACGGTAACAGCCGAGCCTTCGGCGATGAGCACCGACGCCGGCGTCACCAGTGCACCGGCTAGTTCGGGGGGACAAAGCCCACGATAGTTGGGCTCCGCAATCAGCGCGGCCGGCGATACCTGCCACCTGGGATGTGCGACGCGATACTCGAGCGTGCTGCCGTCGCGCTGCCGCGTGTAGCCCCAATAGTGCTCGGTGATGAACGCTTCATGGGTTTCGGGCGCCGGCGCGGCCGCTGGACCTGTGACCGCGGCCGCGAGCGCATGCCACGCGTCTCCCACACGCCACTCATAACGCACGTTGCGCGGGGGATCGGTCACGGCATGGCGCATGGGCCGGGCGATGTACGGCTCGTTGTAGAGCGTTCGCGCGAGCAGAGCAATTGCCCGGCGCGGCACCATCTCGCGAATGAAGACCACGGCGCGCTGCACGGCCTGCACAGCAACCTGCCGGCGCACATAGAAGCGCAGATTGAGCTCTTCAAAATGGCGATGGAGCGGCACGGGAACACCAAGCACGCGAGTGTCGTGAAACTGGAACGCCACGGCGGAGAGGTAGGTGATGCCGTCGTGCTGGTCGAGTGTAGTCCCTGCGGGCACATATGGCGTGAGAAGGTCTGGCTCGACTGCATAGCTCACCAGCAGGACGTTGAGCCACCGTGCAGTCAGAAAGGGACGATCACTCAAGGCAGGCCTTTGAACACCAGCCAGAGGCCCAGCGCGAGCTCGAAGAGCAGAATTGGCAGATCGTACCAGGACGCTCCAACAATGCTACTGAAATGCGGGATCGCGATGAATGCGATCGCGCTGATGGCGCACCAGGCGGAGGTCACCACTCCGAAAGCGGCGAGCGCTCGTGGAATGAGGCGCGATCGGAACCAGAGAATGCTGCAGACCAGAGAGGCAAGACCCCAGAACGGCAGCCCGATGTAATACGCGTCGTAGCTGGTGGTGAGATGCAGCGTCGTCATCGCCTGCAGTTGATCCGTGGTGAACGCCGAGAGATACGCCGCATCGCCGAGCAGCCGCAGCGCGCCAAGTGTATTGAGCGCGGCCACACCCCACATCACCGCAACGACCAGCCGGAAGGACGTCGCCACCAGGGCGAGGTGGCGCTGCACCGGCTTCAAGACCACATAGAGCGCGGCAAGCAGCACCACGACGACCGCGGCATAGAGCAGGTTGGCGGCGATGTTGAGCCGGAAGAGTGTCTCGTGCGCGAGGATGTTCCGGGCGGTGGCCGCGGCATTGCCCGGAACGATCAGGCGAAAGCTGACGCCGTAGTTCGCGATGACAACGATCGCGATCGCGAGAAGAAACGACGCTCCAGCGACTCTCGCCGCCTTGCGTTGTGCGTCGTCGATACTGGTTAGCGCCATTGGTGCTCCAGATTACGGCGAGAATGTCGCTGCGCGCGACCACCGCCAGTGTGCAAGGCGAGCACCACCGCGGCGCTCGCCCAGAGCACCACGGCCGCCGCCAGTCCAAGAATGAACACGCGGAGCCGCTCATCGACAATGAGCAGCGACACCAGCGACGCTGTCAGCAGCAACCAGCCGGCAGCTCCGTATACTGGGATATGAAACAGTCTGGCGAGTGGCACGAAGTGCACACCAACGATGGCGACAACAGCGACCGGAATCAGCAGCGGTCGGCCGGCGTGCGACAACACAATCGCGGCGACCGCAATGAGCGCAATCTCCGCCGCGAACACCGCCCCGAACAGCACACCCACTCGCCGTCCGCGTTGTGCGCCTTCGATGACGTTGAGACCCGGCGGTCGCAATCCGTCATCCCGGCGGATCATGAGCAGGCAACGTACACCGAATGACAGCAGCGCCAGCACCGGGAGCGCAACCACGCCATAACTCCATGCTGGCGTCCCGGGTCTGTTTGCCAACGCGGCAATGGCCCATGCCGCACCCGCACACGTCAGCACCAGCGCTCCGATCGCCGCACCGGACCTGAAGCCGCGAGTGTGCTGCCAGGCGCTGATCAAGAAGACGGCTGCGCCGGCCGCTGATAGATCCCCAGGATATTGCCGCCCGGATCGCGAAATCGCGCCGTGATCTCCGGATGGTCGGCGCCGATCATCTGTACCACATCGCCGCCGTGCTCCACGATCGCCGCCAGCGTCGCCTTGGCGTCATCCACCATGATATAGACGACGAGCCCCGGCGCCATCGGTGTGCGGCCAGTGACCCATGCACCGCTCACCTCGCCCACGGTGTCGTCGAACGCGGTGCGCCCGTCGCCACGCGTGCGCACATTCCAGCCAAAGACTGCCTGGTAGAACGCGGCCGAGCGGGCAATCTCGGTCGCGGGCATTTCGATATAGCAGATTTTGCCGTTGGCGTAACTCGGTGGCATGGTAGCTCCGGAATCGGGGAACAGAGACCACGCTCGAAGTTAGTCGTGACGCAGCGCCTCGATCGGATTGACGCGGGTCGCCGTCCATGTTGGCTGGGCGCTCGCAGCCGCGCCGATCATCACGATCACGACGGCGGCCACGATGTAGCTGACGGCATTGAGCGGCGAGACGCCAAAGAGGCGGCTCTGGAACAGCCGGCTGAAGAAGAGTGCCACCGCCAGTCCGAGCGCCAGTCCAACGACCACCAGACGGCCAACCTGACCGACGATCATCGCCACGAGCGGTCCGCCGCGCGCACCCAGAGCCATGCGCACGCCGATTTCGCGGGTACGCTCCGCCACCGCATAGGCAATCAACCCGTACAGGCCCACCGCCGCGAGAAAGACCGCCAGCAGCGCCAGAAGACTCACGAGGCGCGCAAACAGCCGCTCCTGGCCCATCATCCCGGCAAGCGCCCGCGACATCGGTTGCACATCTGCGATGGGCAGCTCCGGATCGAGCTCGTGAAACACTCCCTGTACCGTGGTCGCAACCTGATGCTCGGGCAGGCGCGATTTGACGAACAATGTCAAACCGAGAGCGAAGGGCGTGGTTCCCACCGGCTCGTAGGCGCTCGGCTCGGGCGCGCCGCGAAGATCGGTGGCGCGCGTATCTCCGACCACGCCGATGATCGTGTGCGTCACACGCGTGCGATATTCGCGCTCGACCACCTGCCGGCCGATCACGTCGTCGGTGCCAAAGACGTTGCGGGCGGCACCCTGACTCAGAATGATCGGCTGCACGATACCGGTCGAATCTCCTTCCGCTTCGGCGACTGTGAATGTCCGTCCCCGCAGCAGTGGCTGGTCAAAGGTCCGGAAGAAATCCGGCGAAATGGAGAACTCCACCGCGTGGACCGGCCATTCCTTGCCGGCAAATCCCGTCGGACCGAGATCGATCCAGAATGAGGGCGAGAAGGGGCCTGTCGTCGAAATGCTGGCCGCGACGATTCCTGGCCGCGCAGCGAGCCGATCAAGCAACTCGCGGCGAAACACCGTGAGCCGACCCGGCGTGTAGTTCTGCAGCGTCGGATCAAAGCGGAACTGTGTCACCTGCTCCACCTGATAGCCGAGCGACACACCGCGTAGATGATGCAATGTCTGGGCAAAGAGCAGCGTCGTCACCAGCAGTACAGTGGTCGCACCGATCTGCACCACCGTGAACGCCGTCCGGAGATGCGCGGTGGAGCGACCGCTGCCTCGCGCAGCATCCCCCAGATGGGCGAGGAAGTCCTTGCCGCTCGTGAGCAGTCCGGCAATCAGGCCGAACATCGCGCCGGTGGCGAGCGCCAGAGCCATGCCAAAACCCAGCACACGCGCGTCCATCGGGATTCGCTCAATCGGCACGTACGACAGCGGCGGCAGCGACTCGCCGCGAAAGATCTGACTGATGACGAACGCCACCACGAGCCCGGCTCCGCCGCCAAGCGCACCAATGACGACTCCCTCCACGACGTGCTGCTGCAGCACGCGGAGTCTCGACGCGCCGAGCGCGCGACGCACCGCCAGCTCGCCACGGCGCCGCAGACCACGGAGCAGCAGCAGATTCGCGGTGTTGGCGCAGGCAATCAGCAGCACAAATCCGACGATCGCGAAAAGCAGGCGGACCGTCGCATTGGCGGCCGGCCGGCGGAGTGACATCAGTCCGAGCCCAGGGAGCACGGTCGCCGGGTAGCCGGCGTAGATCCCCATGTGCACGGTGTCGCCTGCGATCAGCCGACCGATCGCCTGCCTGACCTGCACTTGCGCTGCCGCGGCGGACACGCCGGGACGCAACCGACCGACCACCTGTTCGAATGCGCGGTACGTCGGGTCGGTCATTTGCACGCTCGGCGGTGCGTGCCGCAGCCACGGATAGGCGCAGGCTGGAAACCAGAGATCCGACTGACCGAGCCGCTCGACGCCATGAAAGTCTGCCGGCGTCACGCCCACAACCGTGAAGCTCTCGGCGTTGACCCGGATCTGGCGGCCGACAATATCGGGCACGCCACCAAACGCGCCGCGCCACAACCGGTCGCTGATGATCGCCACGCGCACATTGGCCGCGGGATCCCGCTCGGCCAACGTGAAGAAGCGTCCGCGCTCGGGCGTCACGCCCAGCACGCCGAAGTAATCTCCGGCCACCGCTTCGCCCTGTTGGGACTCGGGCGATATGCCGGCGCCAGCGAGTTGCAGATCAACCGCAGCTATGCCGATCAGTCCGCCAAATGCGTTCGTCGTGCGTTGCAGAGCATCGATCGTGGGCGCGCTGGCGCCGAGGGGACTGTAGTCCGCCATGAACTCGATCATCACGAGCTGTCGTGGGGCTGTAGTGCCCGGAACGGGTCGGAAAAGCGTCCAGTCGGCGAGCGCAAAGACCGCGGTGGTTGCACCGATGCCCAGTGCCAGCGTTCCGACGGCAATGGCGACGAACCCGGGGCGCTTGCGAAGTGATCGGACGGCGTACCGCAGGTCGGTGACGATGTCGTCGAGCCATCGCGTCCCACGTTCATCGCGCACCGCTTCACGATGGCGTTCGAGCCCGCCAAAGGCGATCAACGCATGCCGTTGCGCCTCGACCGGGGACATTCCCGCGTCGAGGTTGTTGTCAATCTCCATCTGGACGTGCAAGCGGATCTCGCGCTCGAGGTCGCGCTCGAGACGGGTCCGCAGGACCAGCGCGCGGATCCAGTAGTAGAAACGGCGAGGCCAGTCCACTGCAGCCGCCACGGTCGCTCCTGTCGAACGGACAGGGGAGTATAGGATCGTGACGGCTCTGCGGCAAGCGAGGGCAGGTCCTTCCCACCCCCTTGCCGCCCAAACGGCGGCACGGTACACTCCCCTGCGTATCCGACAGGAGACCCATGTGGCCACCACCGATGTCCTCCATGGCACGCTCGACCTGCTCGTGCTCAAGGCGCTCTCGCTCGAACCGATGCACGGCTGGGGTATTTCACAGCGGATTCAGCAGCTCTCCGCCGACGCGTTCCAGGTCGGCCAGGGCTCCCTCTATCCCGCCCTGTATCGGCTGGAAAAGCGCGCGCTGATCAAGGGCGCGTGGCACACCACCGACAACAACCGGGAAGCCAAGTACTACTCTCTGACCGCGGCAGGCACGCGCGCGATGGGTGCGGAGGTCGCGGACTGGCGCCGCTTTGCGAGCGCGGTCGACCTCATCATCGCGGCAGGGCGCTGAGGCAGCGTGCCGATCGTCGTCCGCGTCGGTATGTGGCTGCGGGCGGTCTTCCGGCCGCGCGACACCGATCGCGACATGGCGCGCGAGATGACGCAGCACCTGGCGCTGGAGGAAGAACGCCTGCAGCGGAGTGGCCTCGCGCCCGGTGAAGCGCACCGCCAGGCGCTGCTGGCCTTCGGTGGCGTCGAGCGCTACAAGGAGGCCGTTCGCGACGAACGCGCCACTCGCTTCCTCGGCGAGTTCGCCGGCGATCTCCGGTATGCCGTCCGGCGGCTGCGGCGCACGCCGGGCCTCAGCGGCGTCATCATCGCCACGCTGGCGATCGTGATCGGCGCCAACACCGCGATCTTCGGCCTCGTCAACGCGCTTTTCCTTCGGCAACTGCCGCTGCCGCACGCGAGCGAACTGGTCGCCGTCCGGCCGATGAGCGGTGGCGGCAACGTGACGGTCACCTGGCCGGCGTTTCAGCAGTTGCGCCGTGCGGCAGGTGTGCCGCCAATGGCGGGATACTTCTTCGAGCCGCTGCGGGCGGGAACAAATGGCACGGGTGAGCTCGTGTGGGGCGACGTCGTATCGGGCGAATACTTCCGCCTCCTCGGTGTGCGGCCGATGCTGGGCCGGCTCATTGGACCCGGCGACGAATCCGCGGCAGCCCCGGTGGCCGTCGTGTCGGCCGCGTTCTGGCGCGCGCATCTCGGCGCCGACTCTTCACTGGTCGGCCGACCGATCCGGATCAACGGGTCGCAATTCACGCTGATTGGTGTCACGGCGCCAGCGTTCGCGGGACTGTACCTGGCGCACGAATTCACCGTCGCCGTGCCGATCACGGCGCCCGGCATCATCTCCATCAGCAGCCTCGCCGAGCACTATCTCGACATCGTCGCGCGCCTCGACCACGGCGTCGGGCGCACCCATGCCGCCTTCAGCATCCAGAACGCGTTTCTCGGTTGCTGTCTTCATCTCGACACGTCCGCCAGCTCAGGCGCGATCGCCGATGACAGCAGGCCAACCGCGACGCCGGACGACGGTCCCACTGGCGACACGCAATACGGCTCCGCAGACAAGCGGTGGCATATCGAATTGCCCACGGCGAGTCACGGATTGACGTGGTCGACGGACTACCGCTCCGAATTCGGACGGGTGCTCCTGGCGCTGGTCGCCGGCGTGCTCGTGCTCACGCTGATTGCCTGCGCCAATATCGCGACGCTGCTGCTGGCGCGGGCCACGTCACGCGCCGGGGAACTCTCGGTCCGCGCTTCTCTGGGCGCGAGCCGCAGCCGGCTCGTCCGGCAACTGTTGGCGGAAAGTCTCACGCTTGGACTGAGCGGCGCGGTACTGGGCGTGGCGCTCGCCGAGATGGCCACTGTGGAGCTCGTGCGGAACCTGCCAAGGTCGCTGGGCCGCCTGCACGACGCGATCAGCTGGCACATCGATCCGACAATTCTTCTGTTCACCGCCGGGGTGACGATAGGCTGCACGCTCTTCTTCGGCCTCTGGCCGGCGCGGCGCGCCACCCGTGCGGATCTCCTGACCGCGTTGAAGGGGCGGCGGCCGGGGAGCGTATCGGCACGCGCGTGGAACGCGGACCGGGTGCTCGTGGTCGGGCAATTGGCGCTGGCGCTCATGCTGATCGCCTCGGCGGCGCTCGCGATCGCCACGCTGCGGAATCTTGGACGCACCAGCAATACGTACGGCGACCGGCATGTCGTGCTCGCGAATATCCAGCCGCGCGAATGGAGTCCGGACACGAGCCTCAAGGCGCTTCACGATCCGATCATCACGGCGATTGCGTCCATTCCCGGCGTGACGTCGGTGGCGGCGGCCGCGACGGCGCCGATCTATTCGGAACTGTCCATGTGGACCACGCTCCGCCTGCCCGCGTTCGCGGACGCAAAGGGCCGCGGACCGTCGGTGCGTATCGATCCGGTCGACCCGAACTTCTTCTCGGCGACCGCCGTCCGGATTGTGCGCGGCCGGCCATTTATTGCGGGTGATCTGGCGGGCGCCGCACCCGTTGCCGTAGTGTCGGAATCGTTTGCGCGACACTATTTCGGCGCGCGCGACCCCATCGGTGAAACGCTCACCTTTCTGGGCGACAGCACACGACCGGCGCGCATCGTCGGAGTTGCGAAAGACGCAAAGTACGACGATGTCCGGAACCAACCGGCGGAGATGCTCTACCTCCCATTGGCGCAATCATGGAAGAGAATCAGTTCATTCTCTCTCGTCATCAGAGTCCTCGGCGCGCCGACGGCGATGGCGCCGCTGATCCAGCAGCGGATCAGCGCGGCCGCTCCGGATGTCGGGGTTCGCGATGTCACTGCTCTCGACGACCTCCTTGCGAATATGCTGGCTCGCGAGCGACTGATCGCAACGCTGGGATTTGCATTTGGCCTAGTCGCGCTTGGTCTTTCCGCCATTGGCCTGTATGGTCTGGTGGCCTTTCAGACACTGCAGCGCACGCGGGAGATTGGTGTGCGCATGGCGCTCGGAGCCGCGCCAGGCGACGCAGTGCGTCTGGTCATTCGTGAAACGATCGCACTCGCGCTGGTGGGCGTTGCGGTTGGGGTGCCCCTTGCGTTTGGGGTCGCTCGCGCGGCGCGCTCGGCGGTCTATGGAATCGACAGCGGCGATCCGAGAATTCTGCTGGGCAGCGCGGTCCTGCTGATGCTCGCGGCCATCGGTGCGGGCGTGCTGCCAGCGCGGCGCGCCGCGCGTATCGATCCAGTCATTGCGTTGCGGAGTGAGTAGCTAAATCCGTCCACCGGCTGGCCGCGTTCCGTTCACGGCTTTGCGGCTGGCCGCTCGACAAGTTTGGCGGCGAAGTCCTTTTCTTCCCGCAGGCGCCGAAGTCGTGTGGCAGTGACCGCCCTCCCCTGACAGCGTTCATCGCTCAACCGAAATTGACAGCCTCAACCCGCGGCGTACGTTCACCGCTCCACACCCCTTCCAAACACTCAGCCCGAGGAGTATTCCGTGAAGATCTGGAAAGCCGCAGCCATCATCCTGGCCCTTGCACTGGCAGTTTCGGTCGGCGCCCGGAAGGCGTCGGCCGCGCCGGAGTCCGCCGCGATTGCCGCCTGCGGACCCGGCCAGCCCAACATGTCCGCGGCGATCACCAGCATGAAGGCAGCACTTCAGAGCCTCAAGGATGCGCAGGGCTCGCTCAAGAACGCCGAGAAGAACAAGGGCGGCTGGCGCGTCATCGCGATCAATCAGACCAACGCGTCGATGCAGAGCATCGACAAGGCGATTGCACAAACGAACATTGGCTGCGCCGCGGCGAACTGACCCTCGCGCAACGACCTCGTACGGCGGGCTTTGACGCGCCCGCCGCGCGGGTTCGCGCCGCGCGGCTGGATCCAGTACAGCCGCTCCCGTCGTAGCCGATCGGGACCTACCGCGACGAGCGCTGGTGCGGATCTCTCCCAGACAACCGTCCCCGCAATGTGGCAGCGCCATCCTCGCCGGTCCCGGCGGCGGTGGCCGCTCCTTCTGTCCTGGCCTCATCGTGGTGAATGGCAGGATTTTCCCGTCGACGAGATGGTTGTGCCAATCGCCAGCAGAAGGCGATACGCGCCACCTGCGATATGGTAATATCATCTGGCTGAGGCGGCGCGGCGTCGGCGTTTCGCCCCGTCCTGGGCCATGAGCCGGCCAGGTGACTGACCACCTTGCGGGCGGCGGTATATATGTAATGATCGCGGTGGAACCGGACGGATTCGACCCTGCACTCCTGAGATTGTCCATGCGCCACGTCGCAGAGAACCATGCAGAGAACCAGATGGACGGACCGCCGGTACCAGCCGGGATATCAGGCCTCGACGACATTCTCCGCGGCGGCTTCCCGCCCGGTTGCCTCTATCTGATCAGCGGAACGCCCGGCGCGGGCAAGACGACCCTGGCGATGCAGTTCCTGATGGAGGGAGCGCGCCAGGGCGGCCGCTCGCTGTACGTGACACTTTCCGAATCGCGGCGCGAGATCGACAAGGTCGCGAGAAGCCACGGCTGGGACCTCTCCGGAGTCCATGTGGCGGAGCTGATCCCATCGGAAGGCAACCTCGACGGCGACTCGATGCTCACGGTGTTCAATCCGTCCGAACTGGAGCTCAACGAGACCACCGAGGCGATGATTGCCGCGGTCAAGGAATTCAACCCCGACCGCGTCGTGATCGATTCGCTGTCGGAGCTCCGCCTCGTGGCCCAGAACTCATTGCGCTATCGCCGGCAGATTCTGGCGCTCAAGCAGTTCTTCGCCAGCCGCGACTGCACGGTGCTCATGCTCGATGATGGCACGTCGCAAGCGGGCGATGGCCAGGTGGAAAGCATCGCGCATGGCGTGGTCAGCCTGGAGCAGCTCGCCAACCAGTACGGCGCCGAGCGGCGACGGATGCGCGTGGTAAAGATGCGTGGTGTGCCGTTCCGCGGCGGCTATCACGACTTTGTGATCCGGCGCGGCGGACTCGACATCTTTCCGCGGCTGGTGGCAGCAGAGCACCGGACCGAGCCGCCGGATCATGACCTTCCCAGCGGGAACGTCGGACTCGACGCACTGCTCTGCGGCGGCCTGCCGGTCGGAACGAGCACGCTGCTGCTCGGGCCTGCGGGCACCGGCAAGTCGACGATCGCAACCCAGTTCGCCACATCGGCCGCCGCGCGCGGCCAGCGCACAGCGATGTACGTGTTCGACGAAAACATCGGGACTTTCCGCTCCCGCTCGCGCAAGCTGGGTATTCCGGTCGAAGCGCACATCGAGACCGGACTGCTGACGATCATGCAGATCGATCCCGCCGAACTCTCGTCCGGGGAGTTCGCCGCGACGGTTCGTCGCGCGGTCGACGGCACCGACGGTGCCGCCATTCGGGCGAGCGTCATCGTCATCGATTCGCTGAATGGCTACCTCAATGCCATGCCCGAGGAAAAGTTCCTGACCGCACAAATGCACGAGCTCCTCGCATACCTCGGCCAGTGCGGCGTGGTCACGCTGATGTCGGTGACTCAATCGGGCATGGTGGGCTCCATGGCATCACCGGTCGACACCACATACCTCGCAGACAACGTCATTCTCTTCCGTTTCTTTGAAGCACGCGGCCGGGTGCGACGCGCCATATCGGTGGTCAAGAAACGGAGCGGACGGCATGAGCTGACCATTCGCGAGCTCAGCGTCAGTGACGCAGGAATTACAATCGGCGATCCGCTGGAACAGTTCCAGGGGATTCTGACGGGCGTGCCGACTTTTGTGGGGAGCGCGGCCCTGCTACCGGGGTCGGGTGTCAGCGGGTGAGTACGTCTCCAACCGCCGTCGATCTTCGCCTGCTTCTTCTACCACCCACCCGGCGGGACGCGGAGGCGATGGAGAGGATCCTCAATGCGGCGCGGATCCCGCGGCTCGTCTGCCGCGACATGGCGCATCTCAGCTACGAGATCGGCGTCGGGTGTGGCGCGGTGCTGGTCGCCGAGGAACTGGTGACGGCGGAGCCCGACCGGCTGATTGGCTCCGCCGCACGCCAACCCGTCTGGTCTGACTTTTCCACGATCGTGCTGTCGCGCTCGGGGTCCGAATCGCCCAAGCTCACCACTCTTCTCTCACGCCTCGGCAACGTGTCCGTGCTGGAGCGACCGGTGCGGATCACCACGTTCCTGACGCTGGTCCAATCCGCGCTGCGAGGCCGTCGGCGACAGTACGAAGTACGCGACCGTCTTCGCGAGCTCGAGATCGCGAACGATCTTGTCATGGCCGGCGAGGCGGCGTTGCGGCGGAGTCGCGATGCCTTCGCGACATTGCTCGACAGCGCGCCGTTCGGCGTCTATGTAGTCGATTCACAATTTCGCATGTATCTCGCCAGCGCCGGATCCGCCGCGGCGTTTGCCAACGTCCAGCCGCTCATTGGTCGCGACTTTGGCGAAGTCATGCGCATTCTCTGGCCCGAATCGTTCGCCCAGGAAGCCGTGACACGCTTCCGGCACACGCTGGAGACCGGCGAGCCCTACGTCGCACCAACACTGGTCGAAGAGCGCGCCGACGTTGGCGCGGTCGAGTCCTATGAGTGGCAGCTCCATCGGGTGCGCCTGCCGGACGATCAGTACGGCGTCGTCTGCTACTTCTACGACTCGACCAAGCTGCGCCACGTCGAGCGCAATCTGCGCGAGGCCCGGCGCAAGGTCGAAGCGGCGATGCTCGCCGGCGAGGTCGGGATCTACTACTGGGACATCGTCGCGGACCGCCTCAGCGGCGATGCCAACTTCGTCTCGATGTTCGGTCTCGATCTCGATCCCCAGGGTTACGCGCCTCTGGACGAGTTTGTCGCGGTGATTCACCCCGATGACCAGGACTCCGTGCGACGCCAGGTGGCTCGGACGCTCGAACAGGACGCGCCGTTCCGCGCGGAATACCGGATCATGCATCCCGCGGGAGAGCGCTGGGTCATCGCCCGCGGCATGGTGGAGCGCACGCGAGACAACGCCGCGATCGGCTGGGCGGGAGTCGTCGTCGATATCACCGACCGCAAGCGGATCGAGGAAGAGCGGCGGGCGCTGCTGGAGCGCGAACGCGCCGCCCGCGCCGACGCGGAGCGAGCGGGACGGATCAAGGACGAATTTCTCGCGACGCTCTCGCACGAGCTGCGGACACCGCTCAGCGCGATTCTGGGATGGTCCGAGGTCCTCAAGCGTCAGCAGAAGGGCAATCCGGACCTGGAGCAGGGCCTGCAGACCATTGAGCGCAACGCACGCGCGCAGACGCGGATCATCGAGGACCTGCTCGATATGAGCCGGATCATCAGTGGCAAGGTCCGCCTCGATGTCCAACGCAGCCCACTGTCACAGGCGGTGCGCGCGGCCGTCGACACGATCCGTCCCACCGCGGACGCCAAGGCAGTGACACTCGCGGTGGCGATCGACGCGCCGGCAGCCCTCGTCAGCGGCGATCCAAACCGGTTGCAGCAGATCTTCTGGAACCTGCTCAGCAACGCCGTCAAGTTCACGCCGCAGAACGGCCACGTACGCGTGGCGCTCGTGCAACGGGATCATCACGTGCTGGTGAGTGTGAGCGATACCGGCGAAGGCATCGACTCCGATTTCCTGCCGCTCGTCTTTGACCGCTTCCGGCAGGCCGACGCGTCGACCACACGATTTCACGGCGGCCTCGGCTTGGGATTGGCAATCGTCAAGCAGCTCGTCGAACTCCATGGCGGCTCGATCACAGCCAGGAGCGCGGGCCGCGGTCACGGTGCGACTTTTGTGGTGGAGCTGCCGATCGCCATCGCCGATGGTTCAGTCGACGCACCGGTGGCGGAGGTCGAGCCGGTGGTGGACCCGCCCAGGCCGCGCGCGCTGGAAAGCGGCGACATCAGGGGACTTCGCGTGCTGATCGTGGATGACGAAGCCGACTCGCGATCGCTGGTCCAGCGGGTACTCGAAGGAGCCGGCGCGGAGGTTGTGACGGCCGGTTCGGTCGCGGAAGCGGTCGATCGGTTCGAGCGCTTCCGTCCGGACCTGATGATTTCGGATATTGGCATGCCGCAGGAAGACGGTTACAGCCTCATCCGGCGGATCCGTGACCGGCTCCCCGCCGACGGCGGTGAAACCGCGGCAATCGCGCTGACCGCATACGCGCGCGCCGAAGATCGCGAGCACGCGCTCGCCGCGGGTTTCCACGAACACGTGGTCAAGCCGGTCGAACCGGCTCGACTCGTGGCAGTCGTTGCGGCAGTAGCGGGAAGAGAGCGCGCGGTCAGCGGCTAAGAGGCTGCTGGCGGCGAGCGGCGGTCTGCTAAAGACCCAAAGATCGCAGCGCACGCCAGGTGGAGCGCACCCAGCGGCACGCCCCAGACGATGACTCCGATGATGAGCGCCTGCGCGACTGTGAGCTGGCTCGTGGCGACCATATTGCCGCCGACGGCAAGGACCGCCTCGTGGCACCCGCGCGCGCACGCCAGCCACCAGTCGCGGGACCACGTCGGCTTCGACGACCTCGTATTGGGGTTGGTCTCTCAACGGAGCTCCCTTCGTACCACCAGTTTGAGTCCGGACCATATCTCGGTGACAGCGCAGACTTTCACGTCGACAAAGCCGAGCGGAAGGGCGAGTTCGCGAATCGTGTCTTCGGTGACGTCGGTCGGCACTTTGGCGGTTTTCTTGGGCCACGACACCCAGAGCATCGCGGTGGGTGACAGTGCGGCGCGGGCGGCGCGGAGTGTCTTCGCAAGTACGGCTTTCTGCGCGGTGAACACATGCATCACGTCGGTCGTTTGCGACGCGCGCGCGAGAAACGTGACGCCATCGGGCAGCGGCTCCAGCAGCTTGCGATAGTCGCTGGGCGCGCCGCTCGCGTACACCGCATGGTTCGCGCGAATACCGAGCTTGGACGACAGTGGCGTTCCGGAATAGCCAGGCGTGCTCACCGTGTTCTCCCATCCGCAGCCGCGGACGGCGCACGCAGGACCTGCGCGTCCGCCGCATCCTTTGCCGCTGTCACCGAGTCCGCTCGTACCGTTGCCTTGTCGGCAACCAATGCCGCGCGCCGGATCATTCGCGCCCGCACACCCGACAGTTCGCGAACATCGTCGCCGAACGTGTCGTCCGGCCACTCACCGCGCCCTTCGCGCAGCGGCGTGTAGATATGCTCGCCATCACGGGCCAGAAATGCGACTTCGAGCCGGACGCCAACGCGCTCGTAGCAGGTGTAGCCATCTTCTTCCGCCTCGGGCGTGTGCGCCCAGCCGTCTCCGGCGAGCAGGGCGGCGACATGCGAGCGGTCGTCCCACCACACAGCAATGTCGATGTCCGCGTGGTCCCGCGTGATCCGCCCGACGTGAAAGTCCACCGCCCAGCCCCCGAAGAGCCAGTAGGCCGCACCGTGCGTGGCGAACAGCGCGTGCAGGCGGCCAATCGCCGCCAGCTGTTCGAGCGAGTCAGGCTGCACCGGCTAGATCGCCGTGGATCGTGATTGTGGCGCGGCCGCGGTCACAGCTGCCATCACATGCACGACCCCATCACCGTCAATCCAGCGCCGGTCCACTTCAGGTCGATGTCCCAAGGCGCGCTTCGGGGATTGTCGGTTCGAACAGCTCGACCGGATTGCCCGATGGATCTTCGGCAATGATCTGATTGCCACCGACGCCCTTCACGATGTGGCTGCGAAACCGCACACCAGCCGCGCGCAATTCAGCGACCTTGGCGGTCAGGCCCTGGACCTCGACCGCGAACCGATTCCAGCCACCCGGCGCTGGTCTGGTGCCATCGGGCAACGATTGTCCGCCGCCGCCCGCAGGATTCGGTGCGCTCAGCACGAGGCGGAGGTCGCCGAGCGAAAGCATGGCGAATGGTGGCGCTGGGTGCATTTCGAGTCGGAAGCCCAGGTGTTGAGTGTAGAACGCGATCGCTGCGTCAACGTCGTGCACGATGTAGCGTACTTGAACTGTCGCCATCCCGTTCCTCCTGCCGATTGCTTCGAGCACCAGCCGCGGCCAGCCCGTCGTCCCAAAGCTACATCACAACGGTCGACTGCAGGTGACAGACGCTCGTGAGCGCCAGGCAGGAGAGCGTCCTGCGAGAGATCACGCCGTGACTCAATGAAAGCACAGTAATCTGCTGCCACGCGCGCGAATCCAGCGAGTGCGCCGGCGGTGGAAGGAGGAATGGTCACTTGTGGCGGACGACCTGGACCCATGGCGTTCCGGGCGTTGCCGACAGCATCGACGACACGCCGGCGGTATTGAGTGCGATCGAATCGCCGTCAAAGCGGAAGGTGAGCGGCACGCCCGGATGGTGCTCATCAAACGCGCTGCCGAACTGAAGGATCGCACTCCGCTCCGCCCGTGCGATCGCGGCTACCCGGGTGGTGTCCAGGGGTTCTGCGTATGGAGCGCCGGTCGTGAGATCGTATGCCATGACCCTTGTCGGACGGTTCAACGTCGTGTCGCCGCCCATGGCCACCCACACGTAGTGCTGCCCGATCACCAGACACTGGCGAGCGTCCATCCACTTCGCGTACTGCACCACCCGATTCTCCTGAACCGCCGCACGGAGTCGATTGAGGCAGTTGACCGCCTGCAGCAACTCGCGCGACTCCCGGTCGCCGCGATCAAACTCCTTGGCCTCGATAGCGGTGTAAGCCTGAGCGGGTAGCGCAACGCAGCGCAGTGCGAGTATCGCGGCGAGCACCACAAGGCCTGGTTGCATTGCGCACCTCCGCCGAGTGATCATCGCAACCGGAACGGTACAAACCGCGCGGCGACCGCAGTGCCGGCCGCGTTCAGGATCTCCACGTCGAGTTCATAGCTGCCCGCGGCGAGTCGAGATGCATCCAGCATGCGGTCGATATCCTGAATTCCCGCTGCACGAATGTCAACCGGCGCGCGGATCGCAATCAGCGCCTTGCCACGATGGCCGAACTTGTCGACCTGGTAAATGGCCGTCGTGCTCGTGAACCCCGTCCGCGGGGACGCGCTGCGCAGCTGACAATACAGATGGAGCGGCTCGCTGCGAGCGAACGGCGCAAACGGTGTCATTACCACCACGCGCGACCCGACGCGCGCACTGACCGTGTCCACTCCCGCACTCAGCACCAGGTCCGACAACCCGACGCTCCCGCCGATCGCGGCCTGACCATCGCCGTACGCTCCAGCCAGCCTCGCCGCCGAGCCGAAGCGTGCGACGATGTTCCACGATTCGCCGGTCGATGGCGCGCGGCCAACCACGATACCGGTTGTGTGCCCGCGCCCGCCGGCAAGGTCCACAACGAACGACGTATCCACCACGTCCTCTCCGCCGCTCTGCCGCACCTCGATGTTGCCGGTCCTTGCGGTGTCGCGCCGATCGACATCGATCGCATACGGCATCACCATCATCGGTGCTCCGGTTGCGGTGTTCCAGAGCCGGTAGCGCCGAGCCTGCACGGTTTCGAGCACGCGAGGCTCATCCTCCATGCACGGAGGAACACGATCGGACGGTCGGCACAGGAAAAAGCGATCGGCATCGACAACGACGGCGCGAAAGTGATCGCCGAGGGTGCTGTCACGCGCATCCCAGAGCCGCGCTCCGTCGGGAGTTGCGACACGAGCCCGCAGCCAGGGCACCAGTTGCGAATCGGGCAGCGCCAGCCACAGCTGTCGCTCCTTGGCGTCGGCAGCCCACTGACTCATTTGTCGCGCGCGCTCAGTCGCGTTGGATGACGGCTGCGTCTCTCCTGACAGATAACGCGCCTGCAGATGCCAGCCGATCTGCGCACGATCGGCCGGCGTATGCGCGGCATGGGCGGCCGCATTGAAGAGCAGCCGCCCGGCCAGTGTGTCGCCGTGCTCGAACGCAAGGGCCGTGAGCCGCAGCAGATGCCATGTTGAGTCGACGCCACGAGCGAGTGCGCGCGACGTACAGTCGTGTGCCGGCGCGAGTCGATGCATCGCCATCATGAGCGTGGTGCACCCTTGCAGCAGCCACGGCGCGTCGTCTCCCGCACGCACACTCGCGTACACCACGGCGGCGGCGTCCGCCACATCGTGGTCGTGCGCATCATCCCGCGCCGTGGTGACCGGTGCTTTGTCGTACAAGCCGGGCGGAGTGAGCGGAATGTCGTCATGCCGCGCCTTTGCAACCGCGGCGAACACCAGCGTTTCCAGGGCCGCAGAATCCCTCGGCGCGAGTGCCACAGCTCGGAGCGCGGCCGTCACTGCGCCGACGATCCACGGCGTACCTGCGGGCAGGAGGAGCGTTGCCCTGTCCGGTGGGGCATCGTGCTGAAGGCCTGCGCCAAGTCGGGCGCAGGCGAGTGCGATCCATCGCTGGGGCGAGATGGAATCACGTCTGACGTTCGCAGCGTACGCCGAGTCGAGAAAGTGCGCTTGGTGATCGCCCGGAAGGCGTGGCGGGACCATCACGCGAGAGTCGGCCGCACCGCAGGAAAATGCCCGACTGGAAAAGAGGTAGGTGTTGGTGAACTCGCCTTGACGTCCGATAAACGTCAGCTGCGTTCTGCCGACCGTGATGATGGGTTGTGTCGTGGTGACTGGGGCTTGTGCGACGCCTGGCGCCGCGGTGACCGCAAGAGCGAGGCACAGGCGACCCGCGAACTCCACACTGCTGCAGCCGGCGTTGATCACAACTCGGAGTCTTGACATCCTAGTGGATCCTCCGCCGACCGCAGCAGTGTCTGGGGCGGTGCAAGCAGCTGGACTACGACCC
>DATAVM010000116.1:0-24069 GCA_036267775.1 Gemmatimonadales bacterium | reverse complement strand
CGCGGATCAGTTCGTCGCCAAGTATGACGCGACGACGGGGGCGATTGTCAGGTAGGGATTGGGGGAGACAGGAGAGCTGAGACCTGAGGCCACGGTTGTTGGTTGTCACTCTGAGCGCAGCGAAGAGTCTCGTTGGGGCGGACAGACTCTTCGCTGCGCTCAGAGTGACGGCCAAGAGGAAGGGGCTCCGATCCTACCCCTCAGGCCTCAAGTCCCAAGTCCCAAGTCCCTCGCCACCCCTACCCAATCCCACCCCGTTCCCCCATCTTTGCTGGCTGTCCAATTGACCCGGTTTCCACGGAGTAGAGGGGTATGGCCAAGACCAGTTCCATTCAGCGCAATCTCAAGCGGCAGCGCCTCGCCGCCAAATACGCCGATCAGCGCCGCAAGCTCAAGGCGACGATCCGGAGCCTCACCGCGACGCCCGCCCAGAAGGAAACGGCCACGCGGAAGCTTCAGGCCATTCCCCGGAATGCCTCGCCCGTCCGGTTCCGCAATCGCTGCCAGCTCACCGGCCGCTCGCGCGCCTACGTCCGCCGCTTTGGTCTCTCGCGCATCGCGTTCCGCGAAATGGCGCTGGAAGGCAAGCTGCCCGGCGTCCGCAAAGCGTCCTGGTAAGGGAGACAGACCATGGCCAAGAAGGGTCGCATCCAGGTCAAGCTCCGCAGCACTGAGAGCGCGTACGTCTACGTGACCACCAAGAACCCCAAGAAGCACCCGGAGCGCATGGAGCTGAGGAAGTACGATCCCACGCTCAAGCGCCACACGGGCTTCAAGGAAGAGAAGTAGCAACGGACCCCGAAGCGTTCCGCCGGCACGGCCACGAGATCGTCGACTGGCTGGCCGACTACTTCCGCGATATCGAATCACGACGGGTCGTTCCGGATGTTCACCCGGGCGACCTTCGTCGCATCCTGCCCTCGCGCGCCCCCGAACAGCCTGAACCATTCGAGACGATCCTCGCCGATTTCCGCGACCGGATCGTTCCCGGCATGACCCACTGGGGCCATCCGGGATGGTTTGCCTACTTCCCGGCCAATGCCTCGCCGCCCTCGGTCCTGGGCGAGATGCTCACCGCCGGCCTCGGTGCCCAGTGCATGAGCTGGGAGACCTCACCCGCCGCCACCGAGCTCGAACAACTCGTCATGGACTGGTATCGCCAGCTCCTGGGCCTCCCCGTGTCCTTTACCGGCGTGATTCAGGACACCGCCTCCTCAGCGACGCTGGTGGCCTTTCTGACGGCCCGGGAGCGCGCCGGCGCTGATGCACCCCGGCTGGTCGCCTACTGGTCCTCTGAGGGCCATTCATCGATCGCCAAGGCCGCCCGCCTCGCCGGCTTTACGACCGACCGCCAGCGCGTGATTCCGGTCGACCGCGAGTTTGCCATGCGCCCCGACGCGTTGGCCGGCGCGATCGCAGAGGACCTGGCGGCCGGCCTGGTTCCCGGCATCGTGGTCGCAACGACCGGCACCACCTCGTCCACCGCCTGCGATCCGCTCCGCGAGATTGGCCAAGTGGCGCGCGCAGCGGGCGCATGGTTTCACGTCGACGCCGCGTACGCGGGCTCCGCCGCGATTCTCCCGGAGCTGCAGCACATTCTCGATGGTGTGGAGCTGGCCGATTCGCTCGTGACCAATCCGCACAAGTGGCTGCTCACCAACTTCGACTGCACCGCCTACTTCGTCCGCGATGTCGATGCGTTGCTCAAGACCTTCGGCGCATCGCCTGAATACCTCCGCACCCGCCACGACCGCGACGCGGCCGCCGTCAACTTTCGCGACTGGGGTATTCCACTCGGCCGGCGCTTTCGCGCACTCAAGTTCTGGTTTGTGCTGCGGAGTTACGGTGCGGAGGGGCTGCGCGCGCTGCTGCGCAAGCATATCGCCCTGGGCCACGAACTCGCCGGCTGGGTGGACGACGAACCCGAGTGGGAGCGTCTCGCGCCGGCGGACCTGGGTCTGGTCTGCCTGCGCCATGTGCCGCCGGCATTGGCGGGCAACGAAACGGCGCTCGCCGAACACAATGCCGCAGTGCTCGAGCGCGTCAACGCATCGGGTCGCGTGCATCTGATTCACACATCGCTCGGCGGGCGCTACACCATTCGGGTGGCGATCGGCTCGTTCCGTACCGAGCGTCGCCATGTGGAGGATGTGTGGGCGCTGCTCAAGGCAACGGCGGCATCTCGCTGACGGCGAGCGCTTCGCGCAGATAGGGCGCGGTGTGGCTGCCGCGCGTTGCGGCCACGGCTTCCGGTGTCCCCATCGCCACCACGCGCCCGCCTGCCGGTCCGGCTTCCGGTCCCATCTCGATCACCCAGTCCGCGCGCTTCACCACATCCATCTGATGTTCGACCACGACGACGGTGTGGCCCGCGTCGACCAGCTTGTCGAGCACACCGATCAGGATCCGCACGTCGTCGAGGTGGAGGCCGGTCGTCGGCTCGTCGAGCAGATACAGTTTGCGGCCGCGGCGCTTCTCGGCGCCCAGGAGTTCGCGCGCAATCTTGAGGCGCTGCGCTTCGCCGCCGGAGAGCGTGTTGGCCGGCTGGCCCAGGCGGAGATACCCGAGTCCCACCTGCTGCAGCTGCCAGAGTGCCGCGCCGAGTTTTGTCTGATGGTGAAAGCGGCGGATGGCATCGTCGACGCTCCATTGCAGCACATCCGCGATCGAATAGCCCTGCACGCGCACGTCGAGCACTTCGCGCTTGAAGCGCGTCCCGCCGCAAACCTCGCACGGCACAAAGACGTCGGCCAGGAAGACCATTTCGACTTGCGTGTATCCCGCACCGTCGCAGTTGTCACAGCGGCCGCCGGCCACGTTGAAGGAGAAGGTCGACGGGGTGTACTTGCGATCGCGCGCCAGGGGCTGGCGCGCAAAGAGTTCGCGGATCTCGTCGTAGGCCTTGATGTACGTCACCGGATTGGAGCGCGGCGTGCGCCCGATCGGCGATTGATCGATGAGCACCACATCGCTCAGCAATTCCCAGCCCGTGATTGTGTCGACATCGCCGACCACTTCGCCGAGATGTGTGCGGGCCGAGTGTTCACCTTGCAGCAGGCGCTCGAGCTGCCGGTAGATCACGTCGTACACGAGCGTGCTCTTGCCGGAACCGGAAACGCCGATCACCGCGGTGAGCGTTCCGAGCGGAATGGCCACATCCACACCGGCAAGATTGTGCAGCCGCGCGCCGTGCACCTTGAGCCAGGGTGCCGCGGCCGGGCGCCGCAGGCTCGGCACGCCAATGCGCTTGCGATGGGTGAGATAGTCTGCCGTAAGGGTGTTGGTCGCTTCGCTCACCGGTCCGGAATGCATCACCTTGCCGCCGAATTCTCCCGCGCCGGGGCCGAGTTCGATCATCCAGTCGGCACCGCGAATGGCGGCGAGGTCGTGTTCGACGACGATCAGCGTATTGCCGAGATCGCGCAGGCGCCTCAGGAGCGCCAGGAGGCGGTCGGTGTCGCGCGGGTGCAACCCGATTGACGGTTCATCCAGCACATAGATGGAATCGACCAGGCGCGAGCCGAGGGCGTTGGAGAGCGCAATCCGCTGGGCTTCGCCACCGGAGAGCGTGCGCGTCTGGCGGTCGAGCGTGAGATAGCCCAAGCCGACATCGCGGAGATAGTCGATGCGCGCGTCGGTCTCTGCGAGCACCAGGTCGGCGATCTGCCGCGCACTGGCACTGAGCTCGAGTGTGGTGAACCATGCGGCGAGCGCGTCGACGGTGAGCGCCGACACTGTTGCGATCGTTGCGCCGGCCACGCGCACGGCGAGCGCTTCGGGGCGGAGTCGCGCGCCGTGACAGGCCGAGCATTCGTGCGCGAGTTGATACTGGCGGAGAAAGACACGGATATACTGCTTGTAGCGCTTGCGTTCCAGATCGACCAGGAACGGAAAGATGCCGAGATACTTGCCGGTCTTGCCGCGCAGTAATGTTTCCTGCACATCGGCAGAGAGCGTGCGCCAGGGTGCGGTGGGATCGGCGCCGAGTTTGCGCGCGGTCGACACCAGCAGGCGGCGGCGCGCCTCGTAGCGCGGCTTGGTCCACGGATCAATGGCGCCGTCTTCGACTGAGCGCTCCGGATCGGGCACGATCAGCGAGAGATCGTATTCGAGCGTGGCGCCAAAGCCGTTGCAGGTGGGGCAGGCGCCGCGCGGATTGTTGAAGGAAAAGAGCGCCGGCGTGATTGTGGGCGCCGGTGTGTCGCAGCGGCTGCACGCCGGGTGCTCGGTAAAGCGCTGCGTGACGCCGTCTTCGCGAAGCGCCAGCGCGATCCCTTCGCCTTCGACAAATGCGGTGCTCACCGATTCGGAGAGGCGGCCGCGCTGCGTGATGTCGCTCGTGAGGCGGTCGACCACGACCAGCACGGATTGCACCTGGACCAGATCGAGTGCGGGGTCGAGCTCGTCGAGATGCTGTGGCGTGCCGTCCACCAGCAGGCGGACGAATCCCAGCGCGCGCAGGTTGTCGACTGTGCCGGCGTGCGTGACGCGCGCGGTGGCGGGCAGCGGAAAGGCGATCTGCACGCGGCCGGCGCCGAGGGCCACGATCGCATCGGCGGCGGATTCCGGTGTGTCGCGCCGCACCGGGCCGCCGCAGACGATGCAGAATTGCTCGCCAATACGCGCCCAGAGCAGCCGCAGGTAGTCGTACACTTCGGTCGCGGTGCCCACGGTCGATCGCGACGACATCGTCGGTGCCCGCTGCTCGATCGCGACGGCCGGTGCGATGCCGTCGATGTGATCGACCAGCGGCTTGGGCATCCGCTCGAGGAACTGCTTGGCGTACGTCGACAGCGATTCGATGTAGCGCCGCTGCCCTTCGGCGTAGAGCGTGTCGAATGCCAGCGAGCTCTTGCCGCATCCCGACGGCCCCGTCACCACCGTGAAGGTGCGGCGGGGAATCTCGACGGTGATCCCTTTGAGATTGTGCTGGCGGGCGTTGACGACGCGAATCACGGGGCGTGGCACCACTGAAACGTAAGCGGGCCCGCCCGTCCGCCGATGCCCGGCGGAGAGTCGCCATTGGCCGCCTTTTCCTTTACGTTTGCGGTTCATGGCCAGCCTTCTCACGCCAGCGCGGCTGCGGCAGGGATTCCTGCTGCTGTTGTCCATCTCCGTGGTCGCCTACACGGCGGTCCTGTTGTATGGGCATGGCGCGCGCGGCTTCATCGCATCGCTCGACCGGCTCGAGTGGCGCTGGATTGTGGCCGGTGTAGCGCTGGCGTCCATGGACTGGATCGGCGGCGGGCTCAGGCTCTGGGTGCTTGCCCGGCAGGTGCATCCCCGGCCGCCAGTCAAGGGAATGATCATCGCCGGCGGCATGGGCGCGTGGGGCTCCTACGTGACGCCGATGCAGGCCGGTGCGAGCCCAATGATGGTCTACGCCATGAAGCGCGCCGGCGTGCCGCTCGCCAAGGCGATGACCACCGTGCTGATGTCGTTCATTGCCACCGTGGCCTTCTTCGCCATCTGCGGGCCGCTGGCGGTAATGCTCGGCGGCGGCCGCGCGCTGGCGCACTACGGCGACTTTCTCGGCATGTCGCTGCTCGACCTGTACAAGGTCGCCATCGGCATCTTCGCGGTGCTTGGCGTCGTGCTCATCGGCGTGATGATCGCGCCGCATCGTCTCTCCGCCATCCTGCACCGTCTCGCCACGGCCCTCGGCCAGCGCAGCCAACTCGTGGCGTCCCGCCTCCATCAGCTGCGCGACGGTATCGAGCAGGCCCGCGAAAGCATGCAGCTCTTCAACACGCCACGCGGGTGGCTGGCGCTCTTCTGGGCCACGATTCTGTCAGGACCGAGTCATGCGAACAAGCTGCTGGCCGGCTACGTGGCGCTGCGCGCGATCGGCATCGAGGTGCAGTTTGTCGACATGCTGCTCCTGCAGACGCTGATCAGTTCGCTGCTCTACTTTGTGCCGACGCCTGGCGGCGCGGGCTTCGCCGAGGTGCTCTCGACGCTGGTGATGACGATCTACGTGCCCGGCAATCTCAATCCGATCTACACGCTCGTCTGGCAATGCATCCGGATGTGGTTCACCGTGGCGTTCGGCTTTGTGGTCTTCTCCGTCTGGGTGCGACAGGGACTCAAGGCCATCGAGGAATCGCCCGCGTGAGCGCGGGAGTCGCCGACGAAGAACCCCTGGCGGCCGCCATCGATCGCCAGCTCGGCCGGCGGCTGATCGCCTACGCCCGGCCGTATGGACGCGCGATCGGTCTCGCCGCGGTGTTGCTGGTGGCCGAAGCGGGGCTCGCCCTCATCGGTCCCGCACTCACCGAGCGCGTGCTCGACGTCGCCATCCCCGAACGCAATCACCGGCTGCTGGTCATCCTCGGCGCGATCTACGTCGCGTCGCTGCTGCTGAGCTTTGCCGGCGAATATGCGCAGACGGTGCTCACCACCTGGGTCGGGCAGCGCGTGATGTCCGACCTCCGGCGCCAGCTCTTTGCGCATCTTCAGCGGCTCAGTGTGCCATTCTACGATCGCCAGCCGGTCGGCCGTCTGGTCACGCGCGTCACGTCCGACGTGGAAACCCTCAACGAGCTCTTCTCGTCGGGCGTGGTTACGGTGATCGGCGATGTGGCGACACTCGTGGCGATCAGCGTGATGATGCTGGTCATCAACTGGCGCCTGGCGTTCACGGCCTTTGCCGTGCTGCCGGTGATGATCGCCGTGGTGAGTGTCTTCCGCCGTTCGGTGCGCGACGCGTTCAGCGACATTCGTGCGGCAGTGGCGCGCCTCAACGCATTCCTGCAGGAACATCTCTCCGGTGTGCGCGTGGTGCAGCTGTTCGATCGCGAAGCGGCCGAATCGGCGGCCTTCGGTGTGGTCAACCGCGCGCAGCAGGATGCGCAACTGCGCTCCATCACGCTCTATGCGCTCTTCTTTCCGGTGGTGGAATTCCTCACGTCCGCCGCGATCGCGCTCCTGCTCTGGTATGCTGGTGCCCGTTCGCTCGGCGCCGGCCTCACCGTCGGCGTGCTGGCGGCGTTCATCCAGCTCGTGCGTCGGTTCTTTCAGCCGCTGCAGGATCTGTCGGAAAAGTTCAATCTGCTGCAGAGCGCGATGGCGAGTGGCGAGCGGATCTTCACGCTGCTCGACACGCCAGTGGAGATCGCCGAGCCGGCGGCGCCCGAGCCGTTTCCCGAACCGGCCCTCGGCGAGGTGGTCTTTGAGGACGTCTGGTTCCGCTACGCGGCAGATGGTCCGTGGGCGCTCAAGGGCGTGTCGTTCCGGGCGGAGCGCGGCCAGACGCTGGCGCTCGTGGGGCATACCGGGGCGGGGAAGAGCACGGTGCTGTCGCTTCTGCTCCGCTTCTACACGCCCACGCGCGGCCGGATTCTGGTCGACGGTGTCGACGTTTCACGGGTGAGCACGGCGGCGTTGCGGCGGCGGATCGGCTTTGTGCCGCAGGATCTCTTTCTCTTTCGCGGCGACCTCGACCGCAATCTGCGACTGGACCGCAACATCGATGGCGGCGCGATGGAAACCGCCCTCGCCGCGGCGGGCGCCGACAGCCTGGTCGCGCGGCTGCCGGGTGGTCTGGCGCACACGGTCTCGGAGCGCGGGCGCTCACTCTCGGTGGGCGAGCGACAACTCCTCTCCTTTGCTCGGGCGCTCGCGGGCGATCCGCCGATTCTGCTCCTCGATGAGGCCACCAGCGCCGTGGACCCCGAGTCGGAACGCCGGATTCAGCGCGCCCTGGGACAGGTCCGTCACGGGCGCACCGCGCTGGTGGTCGCCCACCGCCTCGATACCATCCTCGATGCCGACCGCATCCTGGTCTTCCATCACGGCGAATTGCGCGAGGAGGGGACACACCGCGATCTGATGGCTCGGGCCGGCCTGTACGAGCGACTGGTCCGCCTGCAGCGCGGTGCCGCGGCGAGGCCGGCATCCGCATGATTCTTGCCCCGTCTGCCGGGCGACGGATACCTTACGCCACCCCAGAACCGCGGTCCGCCGCGGTGGAGTCATTGCTTGGAGCGATCACGGGATCTTGCCACGCTGCTGCTGCAGAACGGAGCGGAACGTCTGCCACGCCTGGCGGTCATGCGATCACGCGTCTCGCTCGGCCGCGATCCGGGCAACGACCTGGTGCTGGCCGAGCCGAGCGTGAGCCGGCATCATGCGGAACTGCGGCTCCAGGGCGGTGTCTGGCTGCTCACCGATCTGCAGTCGGCCAAAGGCTCATGGGTGGACCAGGAGCGGATTTACGACCGGGCGCCGCTGGCGCCGGGCTCCGTGGTCCGGCTCGGCGATGTGGAGCTGGCGTTCGCGCCACACGACCGCTGGGAGGACTCGCCGCCGGAGATCCGCGCCGAGACCGAAGCCGCTGATGCAAGTCCTCTCTTTGTCCTTCCCGAGCGCCGGCGTCCACTGTTGCCGCGTCTCCTCTATCTCGCGGCGGTGGCAGCCGTGCTGATCACTGCCTACCTCGTCCTGCGGGCTGGCTGATGCGTTTCTCCTGTGCGGCACGCACCGACGTCGGCGTCGTCCGGTCCGGCAACGAAGACGCCTATCTCATGGCGAGCGATCGCGGCCTGTTCATTGTGGCCGACGGCATGGGCGGACACGCGGCGGGCGAAGTGGCCAGCGACATGGCCAAGAACATCATCGCCGAGAGCTTCCAGCCGGTCCGGGGCATGAGCGATGACGAGATCATGGCGCAGATGGTGGGTGCCATCCGTTCCGCCAACGAAGCGATTTTCCGCCGCACGCTGACCGAACACGACAAGCGCGGCATGGGAACCACCACCACCGTGCTCAATCTGCTGCCGCGGCGCTACCTGATCGGTCAGGTGGGTGATTCGCGCGCTTATCTGCTCCGCGGTGGCGTGTTGACCCAGCTCACCAAGGATCACAGTTACGTGCAGGAGCAGGTGGATGCGGGGAGGCTCACCCCCGAAGAAGCGCGCGTCCATCCGTATGCGAACGTGATCACGCGCTGTGTCGGCTCGAGCAGCGACGTGGTGCCCGATCTGTATGTCGGCACGCTCGAACCCGACGACCTGTTGCTGCTGGCGTCGGACGGCCTGACCGGCATGCTCGATGACGCGGACGTGCGCGAGGTGATGGCCAACGAACTCGATCTCGAGGCCAAGGTCGATGGACTGATCGCCGGTGCCAACCGCCGCGGCGGTCTCGACAACATCACCACCGTGCTGGTGCGCATCGAGGAAGTGGCGCCCCCGACCGGCGAAGTGCCCGCGATGCGCGGCTAGGCGATCGCGGGCCTGTTGCCGCCGACCTGCTACATCCGTTTGACTCGCAGGTAGCGCTGCAAGTCCGCCCGCATGATCACCAGCATCACCAGCGATGCGAGAATGATCAGTGCGACCAATCCCACCGGGATCCACCACCAGGCAATCATGATGTCGTCTCCTGCGTAAGCTGCGTGAGCAGCCGTTCGATAGTGTCGACGGCTGCCATGATGCTGTCCTGGACGACGGGCGAAAGGCCCACCACCACATCGTCCTCGGCCCCGAGGTGCGCCGGTTCGCACACGACGAGGTACAGCTGATGCGGCACGGCTCCCATCGACTGCGCCAGGCCGAGCACTTTGACCGGATCCATGCCATGCGTATCGACGGCGGGAGGGAAGGTGACGTCGCGCGGATCGAGCACGGCGACGGTGCCGGGCGCAGCCCCCTGCGGCGCCGCGTCGACGAGAATGGCGGCCTCGTAGCGTGCCAGCGCGTAGGCCAGGTCCATACCGCGAATGCCGTAGTCGACCACATCGACGGTGCCGCGGCGCGGGCGGCCTTGCAGCGCGTCGACCACCGCAACGCCAAAGCCGTCGTCACCCCGGAAAATGTTGCCGATGCCGGCGACCAGAATCCGCGGGCCTGGTGCACCGGGCCGGGTTGCATCCCCGGACAACGGAACGAGTTCATCGGGCCGGAAGAAGAAGCGATGGCACGGAAACCGAAGATCGCGAAAGTCGCGCGCCGGGTCGTCGTCGATGGTGACCACCACATGCAGGGAGCCATCGAGGTCGCGCTCGACCGATTCCACCGTGGCGCGGCGTCCGGCCAGCGCCAGGTCGAAGATGTCGCGGCCGGCGCGAGGCATCAGTTGCACCGGCGATCCGGGGACGATCGCCATTCCCGCCACGAGCAGCATGGCGTCGCCGTCCGGAACCGAGTGCGGCATGAGATCGCTCATGAGGATGTCTGCTTGTCGCGCATCGTGCCGTGCAGGCGCATCAGTGCATCGGATGACATGGCTTCCGTCCGTTCGAGGATGGCGCGACTCCGCGGATCGGTTGCGCGCATCTCCGAGCGCTCCTCGTCCGTGAGTGCCATGATGTTCAGTGCGAGCAGCTGATCGATCTCGCCGCCGTCAAAAAAATCGCCCGTGCTCTCCGGTGCGATCTGCGGGTACTGGTCGAGCATGATTTCGCTGGCGAACACTGTGCTGCGATCGGGGGACTCGCCGACGAGCACGGGCCAGAGCTTGTGCTGCGTGCACGCCTCGGCGGCACGCGCATCGAGCGGAGAGATGAAGCCGCCGCCGTCGATCTGCAGCACCAGATGCGCCGAGCAGAGCGCGTGCGAAAGGGCGTGGGCTCGCGCGGTGCCATCGGCGGCGTGATGCGAGTCCGCGGCCATCGCGATGGTGGTGTTGGCGACCGTTGCGCGCACATGCCAGATCCCCGCCGCAAGCGGGGCCACGACCAGCGCCAAATCGCCGTGCACGGCCCGCCACGAGCGCTCGATGATACCAAGGGGCGTGATATCGCGGGCCAGTCCTGGTGCGACCTGAAAGGCGTGCGGCGCGGCAATCTCTCGCTCGGTCGCTTCCGTGGCGGAGACGAGCAGCGCGTCCCCCTCGCCCAGGCGATCCACCGCGGCGCCCGAGGGATCGAATAGCTGCCGTCGGACACTGTGAAGAAAGCGGAGACACACCTGCACGACCGGCTGGCGATCGCATTCGACGAGGACTTCGGTGCTGACCGACGACGGCTCTTCCGGATGCTCTTCCGTCCACGGTGGCGGCATCACACAGCCAAAGGTCCACCGCTGCCGGTTCTTGGGCGCGGACGCGCGATAGGGCCAGAGCAGATATCCCTCGTACAGGATCGCGTCGGCGATCCGGCGCGCCGCGTCACTCATGCGAGGTGCTCGCCGAGCAGGGCGTTGAGGGCGCCGTCAAAGTCCATCGCGTGCTGTGCCCGATAGCTCACCAGCCGGCTCAGCGTGTGTCGGGAAAGCCGAATCCAGCCGCTGCCGGGAAAATGCTGGTCCATCGCCTCGCGCCACACACTGACCGGCAGCACCGTGTGCGCCTCGCGGTCCCACGGAATCATCGCGGCCTGCAGCAGGCCGTCTGCGTCGTGATAGAACACCGTCCCGCTGAACAGCAGATCGACGGGTACCGCACCGTCCTGCAGCGCATGAAGGTATTGCGCGGTCGTGACATCGAAGTCGTAGGTCAGCGGTGCGAGGAGCTCCACCGTGACCGGCCCGTCGAACGGCGGCACGACCGCGGTGATATTGGCCCAGTGAAGCGACCCGTTCGCACGGCCCCATTGCTCGCCGGTGCCCATCAACGGAGCCAGCGCGGATCGCTCGTCCGGCGTGTAGCGGCGCGCGGCCGCGTTGAGCCGCAGCTGCACCTGCAGCGAGATCGCCGCCACCGGTGCCGCGTCGGCGGTCGTCACGTGCACGGCAAAGCCGATCGCCGGAGCGACCGCATGGTGTACCGCAAACACCCGCTCGACCGTGAAGGCAAGTTCGGGCGGTGCGGCGGCGATCGTGCGCGGCGCAGTCATTGGTCAGGCCGGCGAAAGATTCGGCATGCGGGGATCGACCGCTTCCTGGTCTTCAGGACTGATCCCGGTCGAGCGTTCCGCGGTGGAGCGGCCATCGGGGAGGTGCCCCGCGTTGCGCTCGTAGTTGCCACGACCGTTGCCCTCGTAGATGCCTCCCACGTGCGACGGCAGGTCGTGCGTGACATCCGCTTTACCCGTCTTGACGTATTTCATGGTTCAGATCCTCCGCGTTGCCCTGGCCGCGCGGCCCAGGTCGTCGATGAAATGATTGATCTCGCGCCAGACGGTGCCACCGCCGGAAAAGCCTTTCCAATGCGTGCGAATGATGCCGGTCAATCGGTAGCAGTCGTCCATCGGCACAATGAAATGCTGGTGCGGCTGGCGGTGGCGGCAGACGAGAATCCCTTCGACCTCCGGGACGAGTGCGCTCATCACGGGGTTTGCCGCGAGAAGGGCATCGCGCACATCGGTCCGCACCGGGCTGAGTGCCGCGCCCGCGACCCCGGGGTAGACGGCGAGCATCGCGCCATCGTCGCCCGTGGTGAGGTATGCGAGGCTGACCGGAATGCCCAGCTGATCCCAGAGCTGATCGCCGAGGTCGAAATCCTCAAGACGCGATCGCCGTTCGGGGATCAGCCGGTAGTGGGCACCGCCAGCGGCTCCGCGATCGAACAGAATCCGGCACGCCGGGCAGACGCAGAGCACGGTGCGCGCGCGAAGATCGAACAGATGACGATGCGTCGCGGGCACCGCGATGCCGCAGAGATCGCAGTGCTCGTCTTCGGTCGGCGGCGGGCGACGGGCCGCAGCGGCAAGGCGCGCCAGCGCCGGCGTCGAGAGCGTCACGCCACCGCGCTCCGCACCTCGAGCGGGGTGATCTGCAGCAACGTCGGCACCTCGATGTCGTGCACGGACAGCAGGTGCACGAGCAACTCGTCGCGCCGGGGATCCGCGCCGTGCACCAGACGCGTCAGCGCCTCGCCATACAGCGCCACCAGACTCTGCACCGCGTCCAGCGCCGCCGGCATCTCGCTCAAGCCGTCCAGCTCGGCGTCCAGCGCCGCCACGCGATCGCGCACCTCGTCGTCGGTCATCCGTGCGCTCCGAACATGGGCGAGTGGACCCGCTGGATCTCGCGGCCGCCGCCCAGATACATGTGAACGCCGCAGGGAAGGCACGGATCGAACGACCGGACGGCGCGCATGATGTCGATGCCCTTGAAATTTTCCTGGTTGTTCTCTTCGAAGATTGGCATGTCCTGCACGGCGTCTTCGTACGGGCCGGGCGTGCCGTACTGATCGCGCGGCGAACCGTTCCACGGTGTGGGTGGATACGGATGATAGTTGGCGATCTTCTTGTCCTTGATCACCAGATGATGCGACAGCACGCCGCGGACCGCTTCGTGAAAGCCGCAGCCGATCGCTTCGTCCGGCACTTCGAAATCGGTGAAGACCCTGGTCTCGCCGGACCGCACCAGCTCCATGGCCTCGTCGACATACTGCAGGGCCATCGCGGCGGCGTAGGCCACGAAATACACGCGCGCCCGGTCCCGCTCGAGGGCGTTGGACCACTGCGGAATCTTCCACTCGAGCACCGACTCCTTGCTGGTCGGTGTCGCCGGCAGCGTGATCTTCACGCTGTGGCCGGTCGCCTTCACGTACTTCTCGTTGACCAGGCCCGACAGGGCCGTGCTCCACAGGCGGGCCAGTGCCCCACCACCGGTATCGAGCGCGAGGTGCTTGCCCTGATGCAGCCACCGCGGACTCATCACCCAGGAATACTGGCCTTCCAGGTTGCGCTTGGATGGATGCGGCAGCGTGGTCTGGTTCCACGGATGATTGCGGTCGATCGGATTGCCGAGCGGATCCTTGGTGACGAATGTCGTTTCGTTCTCCCAGCTGTCGTAATACGACGAGCCCAGAAGAATCCTCATATTCACATTGATATCCACAAGCGAGTTGGTGACGAGCTTGCCATCGACGATGACGCCGGGCGTCACCTTCATTGCGCGGCCCCATTCGGCCATCGTCTCGTAGCGATAGTCCGCCACCGTGGGATCCTGGAACGATCCCCAGCAGCCGAGCAGGATGCGGCGTTGACCCACTTCTTCGTAGCCGGGGAGCGCCTGGTAGAAGAAGTCGAAGATGTCGTCGTTCATCGCGACCGACTTCTTGATGAAGTCGAGACACCGCAGCAGCCGGACGAGATAGTCGCTGAAGACCGTCGGGGTGGCGACCGTGCCCACCCCACCCGGGTAGAGCGTGGACGGATGGACGTGACGCCCTTCCATCAGGCAGAACATCTCGCGCGTGACGCGCGACACCTTGAGCGCTTCGAGATAGGTGGCGCCGGTAAAGGGATTGAACGACGTCATGATGTCGGCGATCGTGCGGTAGCCGTGCACGTCGCCATGCGGCGCCATGGTGCGCTGGGCCTTCTCCCACACGGACGGATTGGTGTCCTTCACCAGCTGTTCGCAGAAGTCGACGAAGACCAGGTTGTCCTGAAAGATCGTGTGATCGAAGATGTATTCCGCCGCTTCGCCCAGATTGACGATCGTCTCGGCCAGCGGAGGCGGCTTGATGCCGTACGCCATCTGCTGTGCGTAGTTGGAGCAGGTGGTGTGGTTGTCGCCGCAGATGCCGCAGATCCTGGAGGTGATGAAGCCGGCGTCCCGCGGGTCCTTGCCGCGCATGAACACGGAGTAGCCGCGAAACAGCGACGACGTCGCGTGACATTCGACGACACGTTTGCGGTCAAAGTCGATCTTGGTGTAGATCCCGAGGTTCCCGACGATGCGTGTAATCGGATCCCACGACATCGATACCAGATTGCTCCGGCCCACCTTCGGCTCCAGCGTCGCCGTCATCCGTGCCCCCTTCGTGCGCCGCGTGGCGCTACTTGGCCGGCCAGCGCGGGTTTGCGCCGGTCGTGAGTTCGGGGCGGTTGTGGCGCCAGATCGGCTCCTTGTTCACCGTCCGATTGGTGATGCTTCGCAGCTTGCGAATCACCGGGCCGTACAGACCCGTTGCCATGGTGGACACGACACCGCCTGGCGGCTGATCCATGAAGGGCATGAACTTGTCCGGGAAGCCGGGCATGGTGCAGCCGATGCAGATGCCGCCGACATTGGGACAGCCGCCAATGCCGTTCATCCAGCCGCGCTTGGGCACGTTGCAATTCACGACCGGGCCCCAGCAGCCGACCTTCACCAGGCACTTGGGCGAGTTGTAGTCATGCGCAAAGTCGCCCTGCTCATAGTATCCCGCGCGATCGCACCCTTCGTGCACCGTCTTGCCAAAGATCCACTGCGGCCGCAGCATCTTGTCGAGCGGAATGAGCGGTGCTCGGCCCGCGGCCATGTAGAGACACCAGAGCAGCGTCTCCATGAAATTTTCGGGCTGCACCGGGCAGCCCGGCACATTGACGACTGGCAATCCCGCCGCGGTCTTGAAGTTGGGCCCGAGATAGTCGGCAAGTCCCATGGCACCGGTCGGATTACCTGCCATCGCATGGATGCCGCCATACGCGGCGCACGTCCCGATGGCGACCGTTGCCCATGACTTTGGCGCGAGCCAGTCGATCCACTTGTTGACGGGAATCGGATCCCCCGTCGCCGGATCATTTCCCATGCTGGTCCAATAGCCGCCATCGCTCAACAATCCCTGATTCGGGATCGAGCCCTCGACCACGAAGATGAACGGCATGCCGAGCCGTCCTTCCTTCGCATCGAAGAACGGCTTCATGAACTCGTCGCCGCCAAGCGTTGGGGAAAGGACCTTGTTGTAGAGATGCACCTTGGGAATGCCGGGAATCGCTCCGGTGATGATGTCTTCGAGCGATGGCTGTGAAGAGGCAGTTATCGAAACCGTGTCGCCGTCGCAGCTGAGTCCCTCTGAGGTCCAGAGGATGGCAACTTCCTTGACCCCTGGCGGGTCGACCAGACGTTGCGGGCGAGATGTCGTACGGGCGGGGCACATTGTTGGGCCACTCCGGATTAAGCTGCCTAGGCGACGTCGCAGCGCGGTGGAGTCGCACGCGAGCGCAACAGGCGTGTGTCGCGCGCCTGCCATGCGCCGTCATATGCAACGCACACAGCACTCGCTGGTGCGGGCGGTTCCCACCCCTGACCGCCGCCTTTCGATCCAACAGCAGACGAGCGATTGACGCATGTGCCTCGCAATTCCCGGGCAGGTGGTGGCGATGCTCGATCAGCCGCACCAGGCCATGGTCGAAGTGTCCGGCGTGCGCCGCCGCGTCGATCTCGGTCTGCTCATCGACGATCCGCCGGGTGTCGGCGACTGGGTCCTCATTCATGTGGGCTTTGCCATGAGCCGCATTGGCGCCGACCAGGCCGAAGCGCAGATGCGCGCGCTACGCATGCTGGGCGAAGCGGACGCCGCGATGGATGAGGTGCGTGGTTACGGCCTCTACGATGGAGGGCCGACATGAAGTTTGTCGATGAATTTCGCGACGCGGGCCTCATCGCCCGCGCTCGCGACGAGATCGCCCGGCTGGCCGATCCGGCACGCCACTACCGGATCATGGAAGTCTGTGGCGGTCATACGCACGCGATCTATCGCTTTGGTCTCAAGGATCTGATTCCCCCCAACATCGAGCTCATTCACGGCCCCGGCTGTCCGGTGTGCGTGCTGCCAATGGGGCGGATCGACGATGGGCTGGCCATCGCGCAGGATCGCAACGTGATCTTTGCGGCGTTCGGCGACATGATGCGTGTTCCCGGGACGCACGGGAGCCCGCTCGAGTGGAAGGCGAGTGGCGTCGACGTACGCATTGTGTATTCACCGGCCGATGCGCTGCGCCTGGCGGTCATGAATCCCGACCGGCACGTGATGTTCTTCGCGATCGGCTTCGAGACCACCGCGCCGTCGACGGCGCTGACACTGCTCAAGGCGCAGGCGGGTGGCGTCAAGAATTTCTCCATCTTCTGCAATCACGTGACCATCATCCCCGCCATCCGGGCCATCCTCGATTCGCCCGACATGCGCCTCGACGGGTTCCTGGGCCCCGGGCATGTGTCGACGGTGATTGGCTGCCGGCCGTACGAGTGGATCGCGGTCAATGAGCACAAGCCGATCGTGGTCTCGGGCTTTGAGCCGCTGGATCTGCTGCAATCGCTGGTCATGCTCCTGCGACAGTTGCGCGAGCGGCGCGCCGTGGTCGAAAACCAGTACGATCGCGTGGTGCCATGGGAAGGCAACGTGGCAGCACTCCGCGCGATGGCGTCGGTCTTCACGTTGCGTCCGTATTTCGAATGGCGCGGCCTGGGCTTCATCGCCCAGTCAGCCCTCGGCCTGCGGGATGAGTTTGCCGCCTTCGACGCGGAGCGGCGATTCACCGTGCCGGGTGTGCGAGTGACCGATCCCAAGGCCGCACAGTGCGGCGAAGTGCTCAAGGGCGTGCTCAAACCCGCGCAGTGCAAGCTTTTTGGCACGGCATGTACGCCGGAGCATCCCATCGGCGCGCTGATGGTATCGTCCGAAGGCTCCTGTGCCGCGTACCACACGTACGAGCACCGCAAGACGCTGGTCTCGATCGGGTCGCGCAAGGCCGCGGCGGGTGCCGCATGACGGCTCCGTCCGGGACGCTGCGCTTTGGCAGCGCCAGAATCGAGATGGCGCACGGGGCCGGCGGCAAGGCCGGCGGGCGGCTGGTGCAGCAGCTCATTGCACCCTATCTCCTTCCCGAGTGCGGCCCGTTGAGCGATGCCGCGACGATTGCGATCGGCAACTGCGAAGTCGCGATGACGACCGACGCATTTGTGGTCCGGCCAATCACTTTCGCGGGAGGCTCGATCGGCGAGCTTGCCATCAACGGCACCGCGAACGATCTGGCCGTCTCCGGCGCCAGGCCCGTCGCAATCGTGGTGTCCTTGATTCTCGAGGAAGGGCTGCTGGCAGAAACGCTCGCCGCCGAGCTCGAGGCGATGGCACGTGCGGCGGCCGCGGCCGGGGTGCGCATTGTCGGCGGGGATACCAAGGTGGTCGAACGCGGCCACGCGGATTCGCTCTACATCACCACCGCTGGTATTGGGCAGTATCTCCCGCGCGCCGCCGTCAGTCCCGCCCGCGTCGCCCCGGGCGACAAGGTCATCGTCTCGGGGCCGATCGGCGACCATGGCATCACCGTGCTCCTGGCCCGCGGCGATCTGGATCTCGAATCCGACATTCGCTCCGACACGCGGTGCGTGTTCCCCATGGTCGCCGCGCTGCTCGAGACGGTGGGCGAATCGGTGCACTGGATGCGCGATCCCACCCGCGGCGGACTGGCGACGTCGCTCAACGAACTCGCCATCGACACGGCACTCGCCATTCACCTGGATGAGGAAGCGGTGCCAGTGCGCGCTGCGGTGCGCGGCGCCTGCGAGCTCCTCGGCCTCGATCCGCTGCATATCGCAAATGAAGGGCAGTTCGTGGCGATTGTGGCGTCGGATGACGCCGAGCGCGCGCTCCAGGCTCTGCGCGGTGTGCCGGGTGGCGAAGAGGCGACTCTGATCGGCGAAGTACGCCCGGAGCCCGCCGGCGCGGTCGTTGTGTCCGCCAGATATGGCGGCAGCCGCATCGTCGACATGCTGTCCGGCGACCCGTTGCCGCGGATCTGCTGACCCATGCTTGCCGCGCCCGCCACCGGCCGCCGCGCCGCCTCGGCCCTGATGCACCGCAACGCCCTCGCCGAGCAGTTCTTTGGCGCCGCGGCGCCGGAGATCGCGACGACCGCGCGCGACATGGCCACACGCTTCGAGCGCGGCGGGCGGCTCATCGCGTTTGGGCGCGGTGCCGCGGCCACCGACGCGCAACATGTCGCGGTCGAGTTTGTCCATCCTGTCATCGTCGGCAAGCGGGCTCTGCCGGCGTTTGACGCCTCCGCGCTGCCGGTCCGCTCAGTGCCGCATCTGCTGGGCGAGGACGACATGCTGCTGGCGATCGCTTTTGCCGAAGATGACGATGACACCGCGGCGCTGGTGCGCGATGCGCTCTCGCGCGGCATCATGACCATCGCCCCGCTCGGTGGTGGGGTGACGCGCGCGGTGCGGGCGCGGGTGGCCGCGCCCTTTGTGCTGCAGGAGTGGGCCGAGACGTACTACCACACGCTCTGGGAGACGGTGCACGTCTTTCTTGAACGCGCGCCACGCGGTCAGGACGTGGGATCGGCGGCGTTCCTGTATCCGTTTCTTGGCGCCGGCAATACCGAGTCCCCGGGATTGCTCCGCGATGTCGTCGCATCGATCCACGCCAAGGTGGCCGACGATGCCGCGTTGCGCATGGCGGTGGCCTCGCAGGGCGATGTGCTGGCGGCTGCGGCGAGCCTCATCGCGACGAGCTCCGCGCGCGGCGGCACCCTGCTGGCCTTTGGCAATGGTGGGTCGGCCACCGACGCCAACGACTTCGCCTTCGACTGCCTCTGTCCGCCGCCGCCGATGACACCGATCGCGGCGATGTCGCTTGCGGCGGACGCGGCGACGGCAACCGCGATCGCCAACGACGTCGGCACCGAACTGATTTTCGCGCGGCAGCTCATTGCGCATGGGCGTGCCGGCGACGTCGCCTTTGCCATCTCGACCAGCGGCGGTTCTCGCAACATGATCGCGGCGCTGCGCCAGGCTCGCGCGGACGGCCTCGCCACCATCGCGCTGCTGGGCTACGACGGTGGCGAAATTGCGCGGCAGGGCCTCGCCGATATCGCGGTAGTCGTGGGTTCCGACTACATCCCCCGCATTCAGGAAGTCCAGGCGTCGATCTATCACGTGATCCGCGAGCTCGCGGCTGGGTGTGGCAATGGCGCTTACTGAACTCTTCGGCACGCGCAGCTGTCCCTACACCCGCGAGATGCGCGAATGGCTCGAGCTCCGGCGGATCGACTATGTCGAATACGATGTCGAGCAGGACGTTGCCGCTCGCACGCGCATGCGAGAGGTCGCCGGCCCGGAACGCACGGTGCCGCTGCTCGTTGAGGGTGGCCGTGTGACGCGGGTTGGCTGGCAGGGTCGCGGTTGCGCCATCGGGGACTGACCATGGAGACCACAGCGCGGCACCTCCGGATTCGGGGCATCGTTCAGGGAGTGGGCTTTCGCCCCTATGTCTATCGTCTGGCTCGTACGTGCGAGCTGGGCGGGTGGGTCCGGAACGCCGGCGATGCGGTCGAGATCCACGTCGAGGGCGATGCGCCACGGGTCGCGGTGTTTCTCACGCGCGTTGGTGCCGATGCGCCGCCAGCCGCGGCGATCGCCGGCATCGACATCGATCGCGCTGAACCCGACGGCGTCGCGGCGTTCCGGATTTCCGAAAGTGTCGGGGCCGCGGACCACGCGGCGACCACGCACATCTCCCCTGATCTGCCGGTCTGCGCGAACTGCCTGGCCGAAATGCGCGACCCGGCACACCGCCTGCATGGCTATCCCTATATCAATTGCACCGATTGCGGCCCCCGTTACTCGATCGTTCGCGGGGCCCCGTATGATCGATCGCAGACGACGATGGCCGATTGGCGCATGTGTGCAACCTGCCAGACCGAGTACGACGATCCGTCGAGCCGCCGCTTTCACGCGCAGCCGGTCGCGTGTCCCGCGTGCGGGCCGGCGTACGCATTCGTGCCCGTCAATGCGCGGCCATCCGTTCGCGAAGCGATGCACGCCGGAAATGTGGTGTCGAGCGCGGTGACAGCACTTTGTGGCGGCGCCATCCTCGCCATCAAGGGCATTGGCGGCTATCACCTGGTCTGCGACGCGGAGGATGCAGCGACGGTGGCGCGTCTGCGAGCGGGCAAGCAGCGCCCGGCCAAACCGTTCGCCGTGATGGTTGCCGACATGGACGTCGCAAGATCACTGGCTCACGTCGATGCCCACGCGGCAGCGCTCCTTGCCTCCAGCGCGCGGCCCATCGTGCTGCTCCCGGCCAGCAGAGTGCTGGAAGGCGTTGCTCCCGGCCTCGATTCCCTTGGCGTCCTGCTGCCGTATACACCGCTGCATCACCTGCTCTTTGACCGTGGTGGTCCACGTGCGCTGGTGATGACGAGCGGAAATCGATCGAGCGAGCCGATTGCGTTTACAGACATTGACGCGTACCTGCGCCTTGTCGGCATTGCCGATGCGCTGGTCACCGGTCAGCGCGCCATCGCCCGCCGGCTCGATGATTCTGTCGTTCGGCCGCGCCGCTCGGCCGTGATGCCGTTGCGCCGCGCACGCGGACAGGCGCCGCAGGCTGTCGCGCGTCTTGCTTCCGATCGCCCCATCCTCGCGCTCGGCGGTGACCTCAAGGGTGCCGTGACGCTCGTGCACGGCGGCGAGGCGGTGACCAGTCAGCATCTGGGCGATCTCGACCACCCCGACGCGCAGGCCGCCTTTCACGCCGCGATCGACGACCTGCTGGCACTGCACCGCCTCGAGCGGCGCAATGTCGCAGTGGTCGCGGACCAGCATCCGCAGTATCGCTCCCGCGCCGGCGCCGAGACCGGCGGTTTTGCGCGGGTGATTGGTGTGCAGCATCACCGGGCACACATCGCATCCGTGCTGGCCGAGCGGGATGAGTTGGAGCGGCCGGTGATTGGCATCGCGTGCGACGGCACGGGGTATGGGGACGACGGCACGATCTGGGGGTGCGAGATATTCGCGGGAAGCGTGGCGCGGGGATTCGAGCGCGTTGGTCACTTGCGGACGGCATCGTTGGTGGGCGGCGACGCGGCGGCACTTTTTCCGGCGCAGGCCGCGGCGGGCTTTGTGTCGGACCCGGCGGATCTCGCGCGCGTTGCCGCTGCCGTCTTTGCGCTGCCCGGGCGGTTCCGCCAGGCTCGCCGCGCGATCGACAGTGGCACGCGCGTGTTTCACACGACCTCGGCGGGCCGGCTCTTTGACGCGGTCGCGGCACTCTGCGGCTTTGTGACGCCAGTGGACTACGAAGGCCATGCGGCCATCTGGCTTGAACAGTTGGCGAACGGCAGCCGGCTGACGGATGGCTACGAGATGCCGGTGGCACACGGGGTCATCGACTACCGGCCGATGATCGGCGCCGTGATTGGCGATCGGCTTGCCGGTCGTTCGTCTGCCGACATCGCACGGGCATTTCATCTGGGATTGGCGCACGCGCTCGCGATTACAGCGCTGCAGGCGGCACGCCGCTCGTCAACAGACAGCATCGTCGCGTCGGGTGGCGTCTTCCAGAACGCGCTGCTCGTGGACAGTCTCGAAGCGGAACTCAGCGGAACGGGATGTGTGCTCTGGACCAACGAGACGGTGCCGGCGAACGACGGCGGGCTGTCGCTCGGGCAGGCCGCACTTGGCGTTGCCGAGATGAGACGTCGCGATGCATGAGCTTTCGGTCGCGATCGGCATGGTCGACATGGCGACCGCCGAGGCGGAGCGCCTGGACGGCGAGGTGCTCGCGCTGCATCTCAAGCTGGGCCCCCTGGCGGGCGTGGTGCGAGAGGCGCTGGAGTTCGCCTTTGAGCTGGCGCGCGTCGACACGCCGCTTGCCGCATCGCTGCTGGTCATCGAAGAGGTGCCGGTGAGCGTGTACTGCGGGGCGTGCGGGCGCGAACAGGTGCTCGAGCCGCCGCACTGGTTGATGTGTCCCGATTGCGGCGCTCCGACACCGGACGTCCGTCATGGTCGTGAATGCGAACTGGTCGCGCTGGAGATGACAGAATGATTGCGACACCCCGCCTGGTCCAGGTGCGTCAGCACTTGCTCAAGGAAAACGATGTGCTGGCTCGCGTGCTGCGTCAGCGCTTTCATGACGCGGGCACAACGGTGGTGAGTCTGGTCTCGAGTCCGGGTGCCGGCAAGACCGCGTTGCTGGAACGACTGCTGACGGATTGTGGGGCGGACTACCGTGTGGCGGCCCTCGTCGGCGATCTGGCCACGGACAACGACGCCCGCCGGCTGGCGCGAAGTGGAGCACCGGTGCGACAGATCGTGACCGGCACGGTCTGCCACCTCGATGCACGCATGATCGCAGGAGCGCTTGCGGACTGGACACTTGCCGATCTCGACCTGCTATTCATCGAGAACGTCGGCAATCTGGTCTGTCCTGCCTCGTACGATCTTGGCGAGAACCGGCGCATCGTGATCGTCTCGGTGACTGAAGGCGAAGACAAGCCGCGCAAGTATCCCACCATCTTTGATTCGGCGGACCTTGCGGTTGTCACCAAGATGGATCTGGCTGACGCCGTGGGATTTGATCGCGCGGCGTTCGAGGCGAGTGTCGCGGCGGTGCGGCCGGGTATGCCGATCGAGTACGTGTCGTCGCGCAGCGGTGAGGGGATGGCGTCGCTGTGCCATATGATCGCTCCGCCGATCCATCGCCGCGCCACCGCGGGAGTTGCCCTGTGAACACGTCGTTGCTCGGCATCGCCGCTGTCGGCCTGGTCCTTGGCATGCGTCACGCGACCGATCCGGATCATGTGGTCGCGGTCACCACGATTGTCGCGCAGCAGCGGAGCGTCCGGCGCGCCGCGGCGATCGGCGCGTTGTGGGGAACGGGGCACACGCTCACCATTCTGCTGGTGGGCGGCGGCATCATTCTCTTTCAGTGGGTGATTCCGGTGCGGCTGGGTCTGTCGATGGAGTTCAGCGTAGCGCTGATGCTGATCCTTCTTGGCCTGCTCAACCTGCGCGGCTTCGGTGAGTGGCGCCGAAGCCTGGTGCCGCAGTCAGCCGAACACGGTCACCCGCACCCGCACCGCCACGACGACGCGGCGCTTCTGGCACCTCTCGATCAGCGGCTCGGCGGCTTTGCGGCGTATCGCCCCCTTCGCCCGCTATTGATTGGCATTGTCCATGGTCTGGCTGGTTCGGCCGCTGTGGCACTGCTGGTGCTGGCGACCATCCGCGATCCGCGGTGGGGCATCGCCTATCTGTTGATCTTTGGACTCGGAACGGTGGTGGGGATGATGCTCATTACGTCGGCGATTGCCGCGCCGTTTGCGGTCGTCGGTTCGCGAGAGGTGCGGCTGCAGCGGGCGCTGCGCTTTGCGTCGGGGGCGTTGTCGCTGCTCTTTGGCTGCTGGGTGGCGTGGCGAATCGGGATTGTGGACGGACTGTTTACCGCGCATCCGCTGTGGACGCCGGAGTAGGGCTCCGAGTCGGGACACGATGCGATCATCAACCTCAACGTTACCTGAGCGCAGCGAACACCCAATGTCATCCTTGTATCTCCGAGAGGGAGGTGTCCTGGATGGCGCGATATCGTAAGTTCGAGGGGCAGGCGGCAGCTCGTTCATCCTGTGGTGTCCACACCGTCGCTCAGCGCGGGCGCCGTCCTGCGTCGCTCGTTGTGAGC
>DATAVM010000115.1:0-8689 GCA_036267775.1 Gemmatimonadales bacterium | reverse complement strand
GGCGCGCTGTGCCAGCGCCAGATCAAGTGCCACCCGGTAAACCGGCGGCAGATCCGCAATGACAATCCGCCCGCCATGATCCTCGCGCCAGCCATCCAAAGACCGCAGCAAACCGCTGAGCCCGCCGGTGGTGCGGACGAGACGGTGCGCAGCTTCGGCCATGGCTGAGGTGACTCGTTTGTGGAAGTAGCCAAGCAAAAATGCGAGCTCTTCGGAAGCAACAGTGCCGGTCAATCTCCGGCCACCGGGAAGCCCGTCCAGCGTGATTGCGTCGTCATGCCACGAAATGCTCACCCGGCGAACCTGATACGGATTCAACCCCACCTTCGTGCCATCCGACAGCTTGCGGTGAACGAGCGGCAGCGCATGCAACGATCCGAGCGCCATGCCAACCGCACCCCAGGCTCCAATCAGGACTTCGGCGCCCTCCAGAGATTCTCGACCGCGAAGGACAATCGCCATCACGACCCCCGCAGCCAGGCCAATGGCGCCGAGAATCGGTGTTGCACCGCGCTGCTCGACCCGGAAGCGCTTCTTCCAGAAGCATTCGGCAAGCACCATGCATGAGGTTGCAACGACCATCGCGTACCGCCCTGCCAGCACATAACGCCGAGGGCCTGCAAGTATCCCTCGCCCGACCCAAACCCACTCAAGCACCAGCAGGGCCGCCACTGCCACGCCAAACCTGTGGACCCAGCCGAGCGTCCGCCGCCGCTTCGCGATGGCCGCATCGCCCGCGCCGTCTACCGCACGGTCATCGATGCAAATCAGGTCAAGCTGGCTGCCCAGCTGTACCACGCCAATGCCGGAGTTCATTTCTGGGACGCCGGCAGCGTACCGAGTCAGCAGCTCCGGCAGCGCCGCCGCGGTTGCCTCGCTCCCCAGCAAGTTCCACGTTCCGCACTGCCCGCAGATGCGCCACGCGCGATGGCGCAACTCATCAAACGCCACCTTCCGCGCATCGGGAATTGCGGCGAGCTCGCCGTTGGCAGGAAATGGACGCTTGCAGTTGACGCAAGTCAGCGGCGTTGCGGTCACAGGATACCGGCGGATGTGAAACAATTTGGGACGGGTTATCTCGCGCAAAGCTAGGGGCGGCGTGGTCGCGGCGCTATACAGCTGCCCGCCGGACCGCATATCTTGCATGCCTCCTTACTCCAACCCGGTAGACCCTGGATGCAGCCCATTCTGAGCAGGACCGTTCTTGCCATTGCCGCGCTTGCCAGCGCCACATCTCTCGCGGCCCAGGGCCGTGGTCGCGGCGGCCCGCCACCCGTTCCGCCAGTATCGGCGATCGCCACGCTCGGCCACCTGGGCCCGATCATCAAGGACGGCATGCTGGAGCCCGTGTCGGAGTACGCCGACACGTCCACCTGGATCAAGCAGCGCGTCTGGGTCGAGACCGGCTTTGACAGCGACCACGATGGCAAGCCCGACCGCGTCCACGTCGATCTGATCCGTCCGGGCGCCGCCGAAAAGGCCGGCGTCAAGCTGCCGGTCATCATGAAGGCGTCGCCGTATCTCGGCCGCGGGCAGGGGAATGTCGACTGGAACGTGGACCAGGAGCTCGGCGATGCACCGCCGCATCGCACGGCCCCGGCATATACTCGACCCTTTGCCGGTGATTCCGGTCCCATTCGCGCATCATACGCCAACGAGTGGGTCCCGCGAAGCCTCATCGCCGTGGACGCTGAACAGGTAGGTACCGGGCTTTCGACCGGCTGCCCTACGTCAGGTGACACTCCCGAGCGAGTCAGCGCCAAATACGTGATCGACTGGCTCAACGGGCGCGCCAAGGGCTACACCACCGTCGATGGCAACGTCGAAGTGAAGGCCACGGCATGGACCAATGGGCGCGTGGGCATGTACGGCACCTCGTATGAAGGTGCCATGCCCATGGCGACGGCGACCACCGGCGTCGAGGGTCTCGAAGCGATCATTCCGATCTCGCCGAACACCTCGGACTATCGCTACTACCGCTCGTTCGGCCTGGTCCGCTCGCCCGGCAGCTATCTCGGCGAGGACATTGACGTGCTCTATGACTTTGTGCACAGCGGCCGCGTACGCGAGCGCTGCGACAGTCTCTACCGCGACGGCGACTTTGCGCAGCACATGGATCGCGCGCACGGCGACTTCAGCGACTTCTGGAAGATTCGCGACCAGACGCAGTACATCAAGAACGTCAAGGCCGCGGTGCTCTTTGCGCACGGCTTTAATGACTGGAACGTGATGCCCGACAACACGATCCGGATGTGGGATGCACTCAAGAAGATCAATCCCAAGACCAAGATCTACATGAGCCAGGGCGGCCACGGCGCACCGCCCCCGGCGGACATCCAGAACAAGTGGTGGGCGCACTATCTCTACGGCGTCAAGAACGGTGTCGATACGCTGCCGCGCGCCATGATTGTGCAGTCGACGGCGGTGGCGACCGGCGGCGGACGTGCAGCGGCTCCGCCAAAGTTCTTTGCTGACTATCCGGTGCCCGGCTCAGCGCCAATCACGCTGCACCCGGCCAAGGGCGGCAGCGCTGTTGGTACGCTGACGTTTGCGGCGGCAGGCAAGCAAGGCGTGGAAAAGCTCACGGACGACTGGCAGATCAAGCCCGGCGACATGGCACAGGCAGCGAGCTCGCCCAACCGCCTCATCTATGCGCTGCCGGTGCTCAAGGACTCGATCCACATGTCGGGCTACTCGGTGGTGACGCTCAAGCTCGCACTCAGCAAACCGGCGGCGAATCTCTCCGTGTACCTCGTCACGCTGCCATTCGATCCGGCGACTATCGGCAGCACCGGCCAGATCGGTGTTGTGACGCGTGGCTGGGCCGATCCGCAGAATTATCAGTCGCTCAAGGACGGCGGCGATTTCACATCGACCAAGCCTGGCGTGCCGCTCGTGCCGGGAAAGTTCTACACCATGACCTTCCCGCTGCAGCCCGATGATCAGATCATCAAGCCGGGGCAACAGCTCGCGCTGATGATTCTGTCGAGCGACAACGGCTTCACGCTCCGGCCCAAGCCGGGAACCGAAATCACGGTTGATCTCGATGGCTCGTCGATCACGATTCCTGTGGTCGGCGGCAGTGCCGCGCTCAAGCAGGCGCTCGGAGCGCACTGAGTACGGCTGAACCAGCGCCGGCGCCGAGCGCGGAAGCGACCGCGCGCTTCACCACCTTCCGTGTGGCACTGGCCAGCGGTGTGCTGGGGAGCGCGGGAGCGACGTTCGCGTGGCTGGCGTGGATCGGCGTGCGCGTGCACGAGCCGGGGCTCTATGCGTCCGCGGTCATCGGGGCGATCGTCGGCCTTGCAGCACACACCGTGCAAACGTACGTCAAGGTGGCGCGGCGCGAGAATCGTGGCGAAAGCGTTCCGCCGCACGCGTCCCTGAGCCACAGTTCGTTGATGGCCGCCATCTGGACCCTGGGTGGCGGCTTTTTGGGGCTCGTGGCTGAGCATGTGGTCACGCATGTGGCCACGGAATTCCTGCAGCCATTTCTCGCATCCCTTGCCACGCTGCTGCCGGCCGGAGTGATTCTCGGCTGGACCATGAGTCGCGGCAAGGACGACGACAATCTGCTGCTCCTCATCGCCAACGGCGCGATTACCGGTATTGCCATCGCGCTCGTCACCGGCGCACTCTGGCTGCTCGCCTTCGGTACCGCTCCGTGGTTCCCGCTCTTGTGCTGGTGGGGACTGGTTGGCATTGGCATGCGGATCGTGACGCACAAGGAGCGCTTTGCCGTTGGCGCTGCCGATCCGATCGTGGCGGTGGTCATTGTCTTTGCACTCACGTTTCTGCTCAACCTGCTTCCCGACAACCGCGACTTCTACGATCATCTTGGCGCGCTGGGCGCAGCACCAATGATGCTCAAGACGATGGCGGAGGAGATCCAGTCCTCGCCCGCGGTGCCCGCCACATTCTGGACGCAGGCGGAACGGGAGTTCACCGCGAGCGAGACGGGCGACAGCGCGAGCGCGCCAACTCCGGCCACGCCGCGCGTTACCAACGACACGGCGCTGACGGCCGCGAATCTGCAACACGCCGTCGACGAACTCACGCTTCCCGATTCGACGCCACACGGGCTGGCCCGGGCAGTCATCGTCGCTCCGGGAAGCAGCGCCGAGTTTATCCGGTCATGGCTCGTCATTTTGCTATTTGCCATCGGTGTGGGCGCCGCGCCGTGGGTGGAGCGCACGCTCCGGCCTGCTGACTATCCCCGGAGCGAGACATACCGCAAAGACATCATCCTGGCCAACCTCGTCGGCGCCGGCCTGCTGGGGCTCTGTGTGGTGGCCCGGCTGGCGCACGTCGGGCGGTAGCGCCCCTTCCGCTGCGACGGAGCTAGATTCCGACATGATCTCTGTCCCTCAGGACGAAGAGCTGCCGGCAGGCCGGATTCGCGACGAGGCACTCCGTCCGATCGCCAACAAGGTGCGCGAAGGCCGCCGCCTCGACGGGGCCGACGCAATGGTGCTCTACGGCACCAGCGACCTGATCGGTCTCGGCACCCTCGCCGACTTTGCCAACCGGCGCAAGAACGGCAATCGGGTCTTCTTCTCGGCCAATCAGCACATCAACCCCACCAACGTCTGCATTCTCCGGAACACCTGCACCTTCTGCTCCTTTGCGCGGATGCCCAAGGAAGAAGGGCACTACACCCGGTCCCTCGAAGAGGTCTACCACGAGGCGGCGCAGGCCGTCGGCGCTCCGACGCGCGAGTTCCATATTGTGGGCGGACTGCACCCCAAGCTGCGGTTGAGCTACTACACGGACATGATCCGCGGGCTCAAGGAACGCCACCCGCAGGTGCACGTCAAGGCACTCACGGCGGTGGAGATCGCCCACCTGGCGCGGATCGAGAAGACATCCGCCCGCGACGTGCTGCTCGAGCTCAAGGCAGCGGGCCTCACGTCGCTTCCGGGCGGTGGCGCGGAAGTCTTCTCGACGGCAGTACGGGCGACCATCGCCGAGCGGAAGCTGACGGGCACCGAATGGATTGCGGTGCATCGGGAAGCACATGCGCTGGGCATTCCAACCAACTGCACCATGCTCTATGGTCATGTGGAATCCGCCGCGGATCGGGTGGAGCACTTGCAGATGCTGCGTGATCTGCAGGACGAGACCGGCGGGTTTCTGACGTACATCCCGCTCGCGTATCACACCGAGCACAATGAACTGGGCGAGGAGCTGGGCCGCGTCGGCACGGCGACCACCGGTTACGAAGATCTCAAGAACATCGCCATCGGCCGGCTCTTTCTCGACTCCATTCCGCATGTGAAGACGCACTGGCCGATGGTGACGCCGTTCATGTCGCAGATCGCGCTCGCGTTTGGCTGTGACGATGTGGAAGGCACGGTGGTGTTCGAGCGCGTCTATCACGAGGCGGGCGCCCGCACCGCGATGCACATGCCGTATGAGGGATTGGTCGCGCTCATCCGTGATGCAGGCCGCGACCCAGTTGAGCGCAATTCGCTCTACGAGTCGGTGCGGTCGGACTTCTCCGATCTGGATATTCCCCACGGTGGTGCTGTGCGAGTCTCGTTGCCCGTGGTACACGCCGCATGAGGCTCGGCCGGATTCCCTGGATTAACGCCGCACCCGTCAACGCGGCGATGGATCGCGGTGTGGTGGCGGCTCCCGAGACGGTTGTCTCCGCCACCGCGGCGGAGCTCAACGACCTGCTTGCCGCTGGCGAACTCGACTTGAGCGTGGTCTCGGCCGTGGAATACGCGCGCGACGCGGCACTCTATCATCTGCTGCCTCATCTTGCGATTTCCTGCGACGGTCCCGTGCACAGCGTGGCACTCTTCAGCAAGAAGCCGGTGACCGAGCTCGACGGGGCGACTGTGCTGCGCACCGCGTCGTCGCGTACATCGCACCTGCTGCTCGAACTGTTGTGCCGTCACGTCTGGAAGGTCAAGCCCCGCTTTGCCACCGCCCGCGCCGAAGCGAACGATCTCGCGCAGCTGGCGGCACTGCCGCACGACGCCGTCCTGGTGATCGGTGACGCGGCGCTGCATCTGCGCGCCAGCAACATCTATCCCGTCTTTCAGGATCTGGGCAGCGCATGGAAAGCCTGGACTGGCCTGCCCTTTGTTTTTGCGGTCTGGGCCGCGCGCCGTGACGCTGATCGCCAGGGTGCGCTGGACGTGCATGAGCGCCTGCTGGCCTCGCGCGCATGGGGTGTGGCGCATCTCGACGTGATTGCCGAGGAAGCGGCGCTCCGCACCGGCATCCCCGAGACCACGTGCCGCGCGTATCTCGGCGATCTCGACTACGACCTGTCGTATCGGCACTTGGCGGGACTGACGGAGTTCTTCGGCCGTCTTGCCGGTGATGGGCTCGTGCCCGACGGTTCGCTCACCTTTCTCACGGCGGCGTGACATGACCGTCGACCGCACCACGGCTGAGTTCCAGAGCTATCTCGATCTCTACGAGCGGGCGCCGCTGCTGGAACTTGGGGCGCTCGCGGAGCAGGAGCGCTATCGGCATCATGCGGACGAAGTGGTGACGTACATCATCGACCGCAACATCAACTACACCAATGTCTGTGTGGCCGACTGCGCGTTCTGCGCGTTCTACCGCCGTCCCAAGGATGCTTCGGGCTATGTGCTGTCGTTCGAGCAGATCGGCCGCAAGATCGACGAATGCAAAGCCGTTGGCGGTGTCCAGATCCTGCTGCAGGGCGGGCACAATCCGTACATCCCGTTCGAGTGGTATCTCGAGCTGATGCGCTACATCAAGCAGCACCACACCATTCACATTCACGGGTTCTCGCCCTCGGAAGTGGTCTTCTTTTCCGAGCGCTTTGGCATGCCGGTGGGCGACGTAGTGCGGCAACTGCGCGAGGCCGGGCTCGACTCCATTCCGGGCGGCGGTGGCGAGATCCTGGTGGACAGCATTCGGGCACTCGTTGCCAAGAAGAAGGCGCAGACCGAAGAATGGCTCGGCGTGCAGGAAGAGGCGCACAGGCAGGGGATGAAGACGTCGGTCACCATGATGTATGGGCTGGGCGAGACCGCCGCCGACCGGATCGAGCACTTGTTCCGGGTGCGCGAACTGCAAGCGCGTACCGGCGGATTCACGGCGTTCATCTGCTGGCCGCTGCAGCCCGAAGGCACGCCGGGGATGAGTGACCGCGTCAAGACGGACGCGACGATGTATCTCCGTACGCTGGCGATGGCGCGGATCATCTGCACCAACGTGCCCAACCTGCAGTCAAGCTGGGTCACGATGGGACTCAAGGTGGGGCAGGTGGCGCTGCGATTTGGCGCGAATGACTTTGGCTCGCTGATGATGGAAGAGAATGTCGTGTCGGCCGCGGGGACGACGTACCGTGCGACGATCGGCGAGATGGAGCGTGCCATCCGCGACGCGGGCTACACACCACGCCGCCGCAAGCAGGATTATTCCCTTCTCCAAGAACCGCTCGCGGCCGTCGCGTGATGCGGATCGGTATCGGCTACGATTCGCATCGGTTTGCCGCTGACCGGCCGCTGATCCTCGGCGGTGTCAACATTCCTCATTCGCATGGCCTGACCGGACACTCGGACGCCGACGCTGTTGCCCACGCCATTGCCGATGCGCTGCTCGGTGCTGCTGTGCTCGGCGACATTGGCCAGCTCTATCCCGACACCGATCCGGCGCATCGTGGTGCCGACTCCATGAAGATTCTGGCCGACGTTGCGCGCCGAGTGCGCCAGGCAGGCTGGGATGTCAACAATGTCGACGTGACTGTGATGGTCGAGCAGCCGAAACTTGCGCCGCATGCCGCGGCCATGCGGGATGCGATCGGGCGCGCATTGGACGCGGACGCCCGAGTCATCTCGATCAAGGCCAAGACCAATGAAGGGATGGGCTTTGTCGGCCGCGGCGAAGGCGTTGCCGTCATTGCGGTCGCATCGCTCACGCCGCTGTGATCGGAGAGGAGCTGGCGCTCGCGTTTGAGCTGCCCGGCTTTCGCGACCACCTCTCGCTCGAACGCGGCCACAGCCCCAACACCATTCTGGCCTACCAGCGGGATTTGACGCGCCTGGCAGAGTTTGCGGTCAGCAAGGGTGTGCGCTCGCCGACCGACATCACCACGCCGCTGCTGCGCGATTTCATCTTCCTGCTCAAGGACCTTGGTCTCAGCGGCGCCACCATCCGCCGCCACATCTCGGCCGTGCGGACCTGGTTCGGCTTTCTGGGCGAAGAGGGAATTGTCGACCGCGACCCGAGTGATCGGCTGGAGACGCCCAAGCGCTGGCGGACGTTGCCTGATACGCTGTCGGTGGAAGAGGTGGATCGCCTGCTCGACGCGCCGCGCGTGGACGAGCCCATGGCGTGGCGCGACAGAACCATCCTGGAGCTGGCCTACGGGGCGGGACTGCGCGTGTCGGAAATCTGCGATATCACATTGACGGATCTATTCATTTCCGAAGCGCTCGTGCGGGCGTTTGGCAAAGGCCGCAAGGAGCGGCTGATCCCGATTGGTCGGACGGTGATCTCCACGCTGTCGGTGTATCTGCACACGCTGCGACCCACACTCGATCATGGGGCGACCAAGGGGCGGGTGATTCTCAACGCGCGCGGCGGGCCGCTCTCGCGCGTGGGTGCCTGGGGAGTGGTCAAGAAGCGGGCAAAGCAGGCGGGGATTACCAAGACGGTGACGCCGCACACGCTCAGGCATTCGTTCGCGACGCACCTG
>DATAVM010000114.1:0-11629 GCA_036267775.1 Gemmatimonadales bacterium | reverse complement strand
CCGCAACGCCGGCAAACACACAGAGTTTGCCGAGCAGCGCCGCGTCCGCCGGCTTGCCGGTAATCAACGCGTGAAACTGCGCAAAGAGTTCCCGCGCTTCCGCGACCGTCTTGCCGGTCACAGCGACAGTCATGAGGGATGCCGCCGCCCGCGAGATGGCGCAGCCCTGTCCCTGAAAGGCGACTTCGCTTACACGCCCTGTGCCGTCGACATGGATAGAGACAGACACTTCGTCACCGCACAGCGGATTGCGGGCACTCGCGGTGGCAGACGGCTCATCGAGCACCCGACAATTCCGCGGGCTCCTGTCGTGCTCGATGATCACGCTTTGATAAAGCTCGGCCATCGTAACCATCAGGCGAACACCTCTTGCGCCCGTTGCACGGCGGCGGCAAGCGTGGTGATGTCCGCCTGCGTGGTGTACGGCCCGATCGACGCTCGCGCAGTGGCGGTCACGCCCAGATGCCGGTGCAGCGGCTGCGTGCAATGATGGCCAGCCCGGATACAGACACCATCCTGATCAAGCAGCGACGCCAGGTCGTGCGGATGAACGCCGTCCACGATAAACGGGATCACAGCGGCGCGGTCGGACGCCCGGCCAAAGAGCTCGACTCCCGGCAAACCTGACAGCTCCGAGCGCGCGCGATCGAGCAGTTGTTGCTCGTGGTGCTGAATTGCAACGCGGTCCTGGCGCATGAGCCACTCGAGCGCGGTCGCCAGGCCAACTGCTCCCGCGATGTGCGGTGTTCCAGCCTCGAAGCGCGTCGGCGGCGGCGCAAAGGTGGTGTTCTCGAAGGTCACGTGGTCGATCATGTCACCGCCGCCCTGCCAGGGCGGCATCGCGGCCAGATGTTTCTCCCGAGCCCAGAGCACACCAATCCCCGTGGGCCCGAAGACCTTGTGACCGGAAAAACAGTAGAAGTCGCAGCCGAGCGCGGGGATGTCGAGCATCACATGTGGCGCGGCCTGGGCGCCGTCGATCAGCACGGGTACGCCGTGTTCGTGGGCCATCGCCGTCAGCTGGGCCACCGGATTGATCGTGCCCAGCACGTTGGAGATGTGCGTGAGCGCGAGGAGCCGCGGCCGGCGCGCGAGCAGCGACCGCGCGACGTCGAGATCGAGTTCGTCCCGGTCGGTCAGCGGAATCGGAACGGTGATCGCACCGGCCAGCTGCCAGGGGACGATGTTGGCGTGGTGCTCCATGGTGGTCACGAGCACGTGATTGCCCGGGTCGAGCCGCGGACCAAGAAACGCGCGGGCCACGAGATTGATCGCCTCGGTGGTGCCGCGCACAAAGACCACTTCTTCCGCTGGAACACCGCCAAGAAAGCGCGCTGCAATCTCGCGAGCGGCGTCCCAGGCCGCGGTTGCCCGCTCGCTCAGCTCGTAAACACCGCGATGGATGTTGGCGTTGTCGTGCGCGTAGAAGTCGCGGATAGCGTCGATGACCACCTGGGGTTTTTGCGAGGTTGCGGCGCTATCGAGATAGACCAGGGGTTTGCCACGGGAAGTCCCGGCAAGCACCGGAAACTCGGCGCGGAGAGCCGCGACGTCGAACGCCGTCATCTGGTGCCCGGCATCATTCGCTCCGCGAGGCGTGTGCGGACCGCGCGGGCGAGCATTTCGCGCACGTCGGGAAGCGTGACCGATTCGAGGACATCCGCCACGAAGGCCCAGAGCAGGAGATTCTGGGCCGCGTCACCGGCGATCCCGCGAGAGCGGAGATAGAAGCGCTGCTGCTCGTCGAGCTTGCCCACCGTTGCGCCGTGCGTGCACTTCACATCGTCGGCAAAGATCTCGAGCTGGGGCTTGGTGTCCACGCGCGCATGGTCGGACAGCAGCAGGTTCCGGTTGGTCTGCTTGGCGTCGGTCTTCTGCGCGGCGGGCTGGACAATCACCTTGCCATTGAACACGCCCCGCGCGTGGCCGGCGAGCACGCCCTTGTAGACCTCCCACGAATTGCAGTGCGGCTCATCGTGGAAGATCGTGGTGTGGTTGTCGGCGAGTTGCTCGCCGCTGACCAGGTAGAGACCGTAGAGCAGGGTCTCGATGTTCTGCCCGGCAAGGCGGGTCTGGAGATCGTGGCGACCGAGTCGCGCACCAAGATGCAGCGTGCAGGAGCGATAGTGCGAGTCGCTCGCCTGCCGGACCCCGGTGATGCCGATGTGCGTTGCGGCGCCGCTTTCGTGCTGCACGCGCACATGCTCGACCCGTGCCCCCTCGGCGACCGCAATCTCCATGCAGGCATTGGTGAAGTGCGCCGTGTCGGCGAGGCTCACGAACGATTCCACGATCGCCGCGCTTGCGCCGCGCTCCGCGAGCACCAGTGCGCGCGGCACGATCGCTGCACCCGCGGCGGCGCTGGTCGTGACATGCAGGATTTCGATCGGCTGGGCCACGTGCTCGTCGCGGCGCAGGTGCAGCCAGATCCCGTCGCTCCAGAGCGCCGTATTGAGCGCGCTGAACGGCGTGCTGCCGAGCGGCACGATCTGGTTGAAGACCGTTGCGCCCGTTGCATCAGCGGCCAGGTATTCCTTGAGCGAACCCGCCGAGCGAAGTGCTCCAGGACGGGAAAGCCCTGCGTTGTACCGCCCGTCGACCAGCACCAGCAGCGGGCCGTTGCTGCCGGCTCCGAGGAACGGTGCAATGTCCGCCGGCGTAAGCGCTGGCGAGGGACCGGCAGCGGTGAAGCGGGTGGTGCCGAGCGCCCGCACCGGGGTGAAGCGCCACTCCTCGTTCTTGCTGGTGGGAATTCCCACGCGCGCAAAGTGCTCAACACCTTCGCGACGCAATTGGCTGATGTGCCCCGGTTCATCCCCGGAGCGCTGGACATCCGCCGCGAGATCGGCAAAGGGCACGGCGTCCGCGAGGGCCGTCACACCGTCTCCGGCACGCCGGTCAGCCACTCGTAGCCGCGGGCCTCGAGTTCGTGCGCCAGTTCCTTGCCACCGGAGCGGACGATGCGACCACCGGCCAGCACATGCACGTGATCGGGTACGATGTAATCGAGAAGCCGCTGGTAGTGCGTCACCAGAATGGTCGCGCGATCGGGACGCTTGAGGGCGTTCACGCCGCCGGCCACGATGCGCATGGCGTCGATATCGAGCCCCGAATCGGTTTCGTCGAGAATGGCCAGTCGCGGCTCCAGCACAGCCATCTGCAGGATCTCGTTCCGCTTTTTTTCACCACCCGAGAACCCGAAGTTGACCGCACGTTCCATGATTTCCGGGCCCCACTCGACCACCTTGAGGCGCTCCTCGAGCAGGTCGAAAAAGTCGATCGGATCGAGCTCGGCCTCACCGCGCGCCTTGCGGATCTCGTTGTATGCTGTCCGCAGGAAGTAGGCGTTGGTGACACCGGGAATTTCCACCGGGTACTGAAAGGCGAGAAAGACACCGGCCTGCGCGCGCTCCTCGGCTTCCATGTCCAGCAGATCCGCGCCGTCGAGATGGACGGATCCGCCGGTGACCGTGTACGCGGGATGTCCGGCCAGCACCTGCGCCAGGGTGCTCTTGCCGGAACCGTTCGGCCCCATGATCGCATGCGTCTCGCCGGCATGCACCGTCAGGGAGATGCCGCGGAGAATCTCCTTGCCGGCCACCGTGGCGTGCAGATCGGCAACTTCGAGCAGCGGTCGGGTCATCCCACACTTCCTTCGAGGCTCACGCCGAGGAGCTTCTGCGCCTCGACGGCAAACTCCATGGGCAATTCGCGGAAGACTTCCTTGCAGAAGCCGTTGACGATCACGCTGATGGCGTTCTCGGTGTTCATGCCACGCTGCTTGCAGTAGAAGATCTGGTCTTCGCCAATCTTGGACGTGCTGGCCTCGTGCTCGACATCGCTGGTGGAGTTCTCCACTTCGATATACGGAAAGGTGTGCGCGCCACACTGGTTGCCGAGCAACATGGAATCGCACTGCGTGTAGTTGCGCGATCCCGCGGCCTTGGGAAGCATGCGCACCTGACCGCGATACGAGTTCTGGCCGTGTCCCGCGCTGATGCCCTTGGAGACCACGGTGCTCCGCGTGTTGCGGCCCATGTGAATCATCTTGGTACCCGTGTCGGCCTGCTGATACCCATTCACGACGGCGACCGAGTAGAACTCGCCGACAGAATCGTCGCCCTGCAGAATCACGCTCGGGTACTTCCAGGTAATTGCCGAGCCGGTTTCGACCTGCGTCCAGGAAATCTTGGCGCCGCGCATCGCCTTGCCGCGTTTGGTGACGAAGTTGTAGATCCCGCCCTTTCCCTCCGCGTCACCGGCGTACCAGTTCTGCACGGTCGAGTACTTGATCGTGGCCCCGTCGAGCGCCACCAGCTCGACGACCGCGGCATGCAACTGATTCTCGTCACGCTTGGGCGCGGTGCAGCCTTCGAGATACGAGACGTAGGCGTCGTGATCGGCAATGATGAGCGTGCGTTCGAACTGTCCGGAATTGGCGGCGTTGATACGGAAGTACGTCGACAGTTCCATTGGACAGCGTACGCCCGACGGGATGTAGACGAACGACCCGTCGGAAAAGACCGCGGCGTTGAGCGCAGCAAAGTAGTTGTCCGATGCCGGGACCACCGAGCCGAGGTAGCGTTGCACGAGTTCGGGGTGTTCGCGCACCGCTTCGCCAAACGAACAGAAGATGACGCCGGACCGCGCCAGAGTCGCCTTGAAGGTGGTGCCAACCGAGACGGAGTCGAAAATGGCGTCGACGGCCACGCCCGCCAGCAGCTTCTGCTCGCTGAGCGGAATGCCGAGCTTGGCGTATGTCTCCAGCAACTTCGGGTCGACGTCGTCGAGCGAGCCCAGCGGCTTCTGCTGACGGGGCGCCGCATAGTAGGAGATCGCCTGATAGTCGATCGGGTCGTGGTGAATGTTGGCCCAATGCGGCTCGTGCGTCATCTCGAGCCAGCGCCGATAGGCCTTGAGACGCCAATCGAGCAACCACTGCGGCTCGTTCTTGCGAGCGGAAATGAAGCGCACCGTGTCTTCGGAAAGACCGATGGGCGCGATGTCCTGCTCGATATCGGTGACAAAGCCGTACTTGTATTCGCGATTGACGAGTGCTTCAACGGGCGACGTCACGGGGCAACCCCTTCCGGATCGGCCGGCGCGGTGACGCGGTAGCTGCAGGTGCCGCAGCCGCCGGTGATACGCGATTGCCGTTCGATGGCCGCGCCAAAGGCGCGCGCCAGAAAGGCCTGTTCCGCCGCACAGACTTCAGGAAACCGTTCGGCCACCACGCGGTGCGGACAGTTGTGTTCGGTGAGCGTGCCGCCGGCATCGGAAGGCGACCAAGTGGCCATGTAGCCTTCAAGGGCCAGGAGCCGCGCCACTACCTCGCCACGACGTTCGGGAGCGATGAGGGCACACTCCGATTCGACGCGCTGCTCGAGCGCACGATAGTGCGACTGAAGCAGTGCGACGGCGGCGGGCCGGCCCTGCGTCGCCACGAGGTGGTCGAGCAGGTCGGCGACGGTCTGCTCGTAGCGATGCGGAAAAAGGCCATGTCCCCGCGGTGTCAGCCGAAAGACGTGCGGCGGAGCACCGACACCGTGCGGTGATGGATCGTGTTCAACCGCGCCCTCGACCTCGAGCTCCTTGAGATGATGGCGCACGGCGTTGAGCGAGCAGTGCAGGGCGGCCGCGAGTGCCTTGGCGGTGGCGCTGCCGCCTTCCTTGAGCACGATGAGCAGCGTCGCCCGCGGACCGCGGTGCCGGGCGAGAGCGACCGGTTCGATGGTGTCGGTCAGGGGAGCGAGGGGGAGGGCAGCCATAGGGCGGGGATTGTAAGTCTTGCCGGGACGATTGTCAATTTACACCAGATTATTGGTCTGAATTCGTATTTCGATGGCCTGTCACAACTTGGCACATCAATTTCCGGGGAAAATACCCCTTCCATCCGGCCCCTTGGGGCGGTAGGCTCTAGACAGACCCTGATTCCTCTCACTTGGATTCATCCGTGATTCGCAATCGCTGGCTCCTTCCGACCTTCCTTGCCGTCGTCGCGGCGGTCCCGCTATCGGCTCAGCAGGCGGACTCCACCGTTACGATGCCGGCGGGGACCTACTACCTGGCCGCGCGCGACTCCACCAAGGCCGACAGCGTGGCCGTGGCGGGGTGGCCTTTTGTGCTCAAGTCGAACGGGCAGTGGACGATGACGTCGCCCGATGGGCTGTCGTTTTCGGGCACCGCTATCCAGAAGGCAGGCCTGTTGACGCTCACCGATCAGACGTGTGGCGATCCGGGCGTCTACATCGTGCACCACGACGTGACGGGGTATACCTGGGACATGAAGAGCGAGGCCTGCTCGGGGCGCGACAAGACCTTTCTTCTCCTGCTGTTCAAGACGGGCAAGCCCAAGAAGTAAGTCGAGGGCTTGCGCGACGCGGCGTGCTTTTCTACTCTGCGCCGTCGCGGTTGCACATCGGGCGCGGTGAGCGCGCCCAGGCAACGGCGCGGAGGGACATGGAATGGCGTATGTGATCACCGAGGCATGCATCGGCGTGAAGGATCGCGCCTGCGTCGATGTGTGCCCTGTGGACTGCATCTACGAAGGCGAAGACCAGCTCTACATCCATCCCGACGAATGCATCGATTGCGGCGCGTGCGAGCCGGAGTGTCCGGTGAGCGCGATCTTCCCTGAAGAGGACGTGCCGGAGGCGCTGCTGCCGTTCATCGCCAAGAATCGCGACGCGTTCGAGTCCGACACGCCGCCCGGACGTCCTCGAAAATAATCCGTAGTACTCGGGAGCAGCGCCCGAACAAGAGGGTCGCCCGCCGGGGCCACGACTTCAATGTGGTCCCGACAGGCTCCTCAAAGGCAGGCTTTCAAGAGTGATGGCAGTGACGGATGGAGAGGTTCCGTCGGGACTGCCACCACCTATGACGCTCGACCCCCTCGATTGTTTCACACCCCGTCCGCCCCGAATGCACGTAGCACGCTGTCGGGCACCGGCACCGGTTGCTCGTCGTCATTGATGCAGACGAAGACCGCTTCCAGCGCGGCGACCAACTGACCGTCGCGCGCACGCGTCGCCAGTTGGCGCGTGGTGAACGACGTGCGTCCGCGATGAATCACGCTCATATCGAACCGCAGCACATCACCGGGCCATACGCCGGCGTGGTGGTCGATCACCGCGTGGCGCACTGCCGGCCACACTCCTTCGCGCGTGAAGACATCCATGCCCGGTCCCTCGGCCAGCACCTGCCAGCGCGCCCGCTCAAAGAACACGTGATAGACGGCTTGATTGACATGACCAAATGCATCGCAGTCGTTGGGGTATACCGCGATTTCGATTGCCATCGGCCCTCCGGTCACTGGTGATCGGGACAATCCGCTACGTTTGGGATGCACTCGACGCGGAGGATCCATGCCCACGACCGACTACATCCGTCACGCCGCAAAGCTCGCGCGCAAGCTCCATCTCGACGCCGCCATGGGCACGCCACCAGCGCCAGATCCGGAATTCTACAAGACCCTGGCCAAGGCGCTCGAAGATATTGCCGACGGCCTCGAGGCTGTGGCTAAGCGGCGCGACTAGATGAACGTGCGCCTGGTGGACGAGCCCGCCGCCTTTGTCACGCTGATGGCTGAGATCGCCGGTGCGCCGTTGGTGGCCATGGACACGGAAGCGGCGTCATTTCATCGCTTCATTGATCGCATCTACCTGATCCAGCTCTCGACACCAACGACGACCGCGGTGGTTGATCCGCTGGGCGTCGGCGACCTCGCTCCCATCGGCGCCCTGCTCGCCGATGCCGCTGTCGAGAAGGTCTTCCATGACGCGGCGTACGACCTGCGGCTCTTTGACAAGGAGTTCGGCTTCCACGCGCGCCACCTGTTCGACACCCGGATCGCCGCGCAGCTTCTCAACGAACCGGGAATCGGGCTCGCCGCCCTGCTCGAGAAGTACTTTGGCGTCCGTCCCGACAAACGCTTCCAGCGTGCCGACTGGTCGGCGCGTCCGCTCACCGCTCCGATGCTCGACTACGCCGCAGGCGATACGAGTCACCTATGTGAGTTGCGCGACATACTACTCAACAGGTTGCGCGAAATGGGTCGACTGGAATGGGCGATGGAGGAGTTCGAGCTCCTGGAGAACATCCGCTGGACGGCACCTCAGGCTGCGCCGGAGACCGATTTCATCGAAATGAAGGGCGCGCGCGCCCTCGACCGCCGGGGCCTGGCGCTGCTTCGCGAGCTCTACATCTGGCGCGAGCAGACCGCGCACGCGCTTGATCGAGCCCAGTTCCGCGTGCTCGGGAACGAAGTGCTGCTTCATCTGTCGCAGCATCCGGTGGCCACGCCCGAGGAGCTCAGCCACGTTCGTGGCATCGGCCGCGACACGCTGGAGCGTCGGGGCGACGAGATTCTCGCCGCGATTGCGCGCGGCCTCGCGGTAGCGGATGAAGCGCTGCCCCGCTTTGCGCGCTCGCCGCGCCGCGTCCCCGATCCGGCGTATGAACTACGCCTCGGCCGGCTCAAGCTGCGGCGCAATGCGATCGCCACTCGTCTCGATCTTGCACCGGGTGTGCTCTGCCCCAATGGAACCCTGGAAGCCATCGCCCGTGTTCTGCCGCAGGATCTTGCCGCACTCGGTGCCATCCACGAAGTGCGGCGGTGGCAGGTCAAGGAGTTTGGCAGCGAACTGCTCGAGGCACTGCATGAGCCTGAGAATGCGGCGTCCGGAGAAACTGTATGAGCGATGACACGACAATCACCGCCGAGGTGGCGCGGAAGGCCTTGCGAGCGGTCAAGGATCCCGAGCTCGGTCTCAACATCATCGATATCGGTCTGGTATACGACGTGACCGTGAGCGACCAGGGCGCGGCACATGTGCAGATGACACTCACGTCACCCGGCTGTCCGGCAGGGGCCGAAATCATGGATGATGTGCGGCGGACGCTCAGCGACCTCGATGGAATCACTGCTGTCGAGATTGAACTGGTGTGGGAACCGTACTGGACGCCCGAGCGGATGGATCCGCGGGTGCGGGCGTTTCTGGGACACTAGCGGTTTGTGCGCTGGCAGCGCAGCGAAATACGGCTACTGCGGCCGGCGGGTGTGGATGGTGGTCGGAGGTACGGCGGTCGTCGATACTGCCAGGTGCGCGCAGAGCCCCAGCGCGCGGCGCGCGGCATCCGCCACCTCGGCGCGAATCTTTCCAAGCTGCAGGAAGGACCGCTTGGGAGCGCGCGGATCATAGCTGCGATTCGTGAGAAAAATCACGAACATGTTCTGTACCGGGTCGAGCCACAGCTCGGTGCCGGTCCAGCCGGTGTGGCCGATGGTCGTGCTCGTTGCACAGCGGCCAAAGAGCGAGGCCTTGCCGGAATCGGGATCGTTCGGCGTATCCCAGCCCAGCGCGCGCGTGCCGCTCGTTGGCGTGCGCTGCAGAAACTCCGTCAGCGTTCCGTGCGCCAGCCATGGCGACTTGGCGGTCGAATCCTTCATCCACGATTGCGCGAAACGCGCGAGATCAAGCCCGGTCGAAAAGAGACCGGCATGTCCTGCGACGCCGCCAAACACCTGCGCGTTCTGATCGTTCACGATGCCAGCGACCGGCACGCCGTGATAGCGTGACGTTGGCATCGCGCGCGTGCGATCCGCGGCGGGCGGACGATAACCGGTGGCAACCATGCCGAAGGGTGCAAAAACTACCGAATCGGCAAAGGCGTCGAGTGACTTGCCGGAGATCTTCTCAATGATGACCCCGGCCAGGATGGCGTTGAGATCACTGTAGACCGGACTCACTCCCGGCGCGCGAGCGAGCGGTACCGCGTAGAGGTACTCGAGCGCTTCGTCTGGCGAATGCGCTTCACGATAGAGCGGTGCGTCAGGCGGCAGGCCGCTGGTGTGATTGAGCAACATGCGGACGGTCACTTCGTCCTTGCCACCGCCGGTGAACTCCGGCAAGTAGCTGTGGACAGACGCGTCGAGGTTGAGTCGTCCCTGATCGACAAGGACTGCGGCGGCACTCGTGGTCGCGACCACCTTGCTGATCGATGCGAGATCCCAGAGCGTCGTTGCGGGATCTGGTGTGTCCGCCTTGGGGCTCCAGGTAAAGCGGCCGTATCCCTTGGAATAGAGGATCGTATCGGCACGGCCAACCACCACGACCGCGCCGGGATACGTGCCAGTGCGAATGCCTTCGCGTATCGCTTCATCGACGGCTGAGAACTCGGCGAGGATCGGCGCGCTTGTCCGCTCCGCCGCGCTATGTGCCGCCGCGGCAAAGCCCTGGCCACTGGCGGGAAGCGCCAAGGTCAGGGCGAGGATCGATGCAGCGGTGAACGGACGTGCCTTCATGGTTCCTTTGTCAGCGCAAGAACGGTTCCATTGGAGTACGCTCAGACTGGAACGGAAGTTCACGGGGTGCGCAGCGACCCCGACGGAACGGCGTATAGGAGGAGGAGTGTAGCATAGTCGCGTCGTGAGGGCTGCGCGACCGGAGCTGACGGGAACATGATATCGTCGGTGTTCCCGGAGTGCGGCAGCCCGAGGGCATGGCCGAATTCATGAGCCGCCACGCGCTGGCGCACTGCGGAGGCCAGCAGAGCTGAATCGGAGTTCCGGTGCAGTGCCAGCGTGACATTCGCGCCATGCACCACGCCATCGGGGCCAAACGTCAGCGCGGTGACGCCCACCCTGCCGCTGTCGGGAAGCGACGGCACCCACTGCACACGGATATCGGCGGAGTCAGGCGAATCGATCTCGCGAAAGTGAAGACCGACATCATTGCCGTCCCACGCGTGCAGGGCGATTCGCGCGTCGTCGCGGATGGCGCTGGTCCACCCTGGAACAGTGGTATCCACGATGAAAGCGACCGTCAGCGTGTGATCGTCGTCGGGCCAGCGAGCAAGGGTCGAGTCGGTCTCGGCGAGGAGCGAGTCGAGGTAGACACGGCCGCGCTCGCGATCGAGCCGCCGCCTCGTCGCGAGCCGGGCGAGGAGGTCGATTGTCGGTGTGGTGGGCGGCGGCGCGTCGGCATAGGGGGTTGGCAGCGGCGGCGTCCGTGGTGGCGGCGGCGGTGCCGGGCGCTCGACGGGAGCGGCGGCAGGGCGTTGTGCGGCAATCGCCGCCTCCGCGTTGGCTTGGCGACGGCTCCGGTCGACAACGACCAGCAGGCCCAGGATGAGAAGAACGGCAATGAGGAAGCGGGTCACCTCCCGGAATATCGGCTGATGGGCCCCCCGGTTGCGAGTCTTGGCTGGCGCAGGGCCAAAGCGGCTCCTACCATTGTGCCGTGTTCGAAACCTTCGGCCGGACGCTTGTCCGCTGGCGTTGGGCCGTTCTTGCGGCCTGGGCTGTCATTGGCCTGGTGGCCGCCATGCATACCGGAGACACGGTAGGACGGCTGGAACTGCGTGGTGGCGCCGACGAAATGACCGAGGCGCGGCTGGCTGATTCGCTTCTCACTGCACGCTTTTCCGGACCCGCCGCAGAGTTCTTTGCGGTCACGCTGACCGGCCCCGCGCCGGTGACCGACGGCATCTCCGGCGCCCTCCTCGATTCGCTCATCGCGACCGCCAGGGCGCAGTCCTACGTGCGGACTGTGCTCTCGCTACGGACCACCAAGGACAGCACGTTCGTTTCTCACGATCGGCGCACCACGTTCTTCCTGGTGTCGCTCAG
>DATAVM010000113.1:0-6594 GCA_036267775.1 Gemmatimonadales bacterium | reverse complement strand
CGCTCGACGGCACAGGCATGTTCATCATGCCGGGCCTCTGGGACATGCACGTGCACGCGTTCTTCACCAACGACACCGCGCGATTCCATACCACCAGCGAGCTGATGCTTCCGCTCTTCATCACCGAAGGCGTGACCGGTGTGCGCGACATGGGGAGCAACCTCGACGCGATCCTTGCGGCGCGCGACAGCATCGCCAAGCATCAGCTGATCGGCCCGCGCATGGTGGTCGCCGGGCCGATGCTCGACGGTCCCACGTCGCGCTACCAGACGATCATCAAGGTGACGACGGCGGATGATGCGCGCGCTGCCGTGCAGATGCTCCATCAACGCGGCGTCGACTTTATCAAGACGCAATCGCTCGTGCCGCGCGAGGCGTACTTTGCCGTTGCCGACGAAACCGCTCGGCTGCACCTGCAGTTCGAAGGGCACGTTCCCAATGCCATTCGTGCGTCGGAGGCGATTCATGCGCATCAACGGAGCTTCGAGCACCTTCTCGGCGTCTTCGAAGCGAGCACGACGCGCGAAGATTCGATGGTCATGGGCGCGAGCAAGGCGCAGGCACTGTTGCTCGCCTCGCACAGCGACGCGAACGAGCGCGCCATCATCGCGGCACTTGCGCGGAATCGCGTCTGGCAGTGCCCGACGCTGGTGTCCGATCTCAACACGCCGAGCGATCTGGTGCTCGATCCGGGACTGCCGTACTGGCTGCACGCAGCGGTCGATGGCTGGAAGCGCACATCGCTGCGCACCTTGAATTCCGCTGATACCGCCGCCGCGAGCGTCAAGCGCCGCTTTGGGACGTATGAGCTGGGGCTTGTCACCAAGCTCCATGCGGCCGGCGTGCCGTTTCTCGCGGGCACCGATGCACCGGCCGGCTACGACCTTGTCCCTGGCACGAGTATCCATCGAGAGCTGCAGTGGCTCGTCGCTGCCGGGTTCACGCCGCTCGAGGCGCTGCAGGCGGCGACGCTCAACCCGGCGGTGTATCTGGGCAGGACGCAGGACATGGGAGCGGTGTCAGCAGGGAAGGTCGCTGATCTGGTGGTTCTCTCGCGCAATCCGCTGGCGGATATTGGAAACACGCGGAGCATTGTCGCGGTGGTCGCCGATGGACGGTACTACTCGCCGGCCGACCTCGCGCGGATGCGGCTGCATCTGATGGAGCTTGCGGCAAAATAACGATTGCACGTCGTTACTTGAGAAACGTGCCGCGATCCAGTTCGTCAAAGGCGGTCCGCAGCTCGTCGCGGGTGTTCATGACAATCGGGCCGCGCCACGCGACCGGCTCACGCAGCGGTTGACCGGAGACCAGCAGGAAGCGCATCCCTTCTTCTCCGGCCTGCACCACCACCTCGTCGCCGCGATCAAAGAGAATCAGTGAGCGGTTGCCGGTCGACTCGTGGAACACCACGTCCGGCTGTGTGGTGAGTTCGGTGGGCACCGGTTGTGGGGCCGAGGCATTGGCGAATCGTCCGCTGCCTTCAAAGACGTAGGCGAATGCCTGATGCGTCGTTTCGACCGGGAAGCGGTGCCGCTTGCCTGGCGGTATGGTGATGTCGAGATAGGCGGGATTGGCCGCGATCCCTTCGACGGGGCCGCGCACGCCCCAGAGCTCGCCGGTGATCACGCGCGCAACAGTGCCGTCATCGGCGATCCGCACCGGAATGTCGCTCGCCTTGATCTCCTGGTAGCGCGGGTCGGTCATCTTCCGCGCAGCGGGAAGATTGGCCCAGAGCTGAAAGCCATGCATCCGGCCCTGCGGATCGCCCTGTGGCATCTCCTGATGGACAATGCCTCGGCCGGCGGTCATCCACTGCACGTCCCCCGCACCGATTGATCCGGCATTGCCGATCGAGTCGGCGTGATCGACCGTGCCGGCGAGCACATAGGTGATGGTCTCGATGCCGCGATGCGGGTGCCACGGGAAGCCGGCGCGATACGCGGCGGGCACGTCGTTGCGAAAGTCGTCGAGCAGGAGAAACGGGTCGGTGGCGTCGGTATCGCCAAAGCCAAAGGCGCGACGGAGGTGTACGCCAGCGCCTTCGAGTGTGGGCTCCGCGGTCACGACGCGTTTGGGTGGGCGAATGGACATGATGAATGCTAACCCGGCGGCGAGTTGTCGGACCAGATGGCACTCATGCCGATTTGCCTGTACGCTCTGGCCGCCGCACCATTGACATATCAACGGTCGTTGATATATACTTTCCCATGCCCGCGACTACCGCCACCGATCTACACCTCGCCGCTGAGCGCTTTCACGCGCTTTCCGATCCCACGCGGCTCCGCATCATCGGCATGCTCGGAGGCGGGGAACGCTGTGTCTGCGAGTTGATGGCCGAACTCGACGCAGCGCAATCTCGCCTCTCGTTCCACCTCCGCGTGCTGCGCGAAGCCGGGTTTGTCACCGCTCGACGCGACGAGCAGTGGATATACTACTCGCTGCAACCCGAAATCATCGCCGAACTCGTGGCAACGCTCACCATGCCCCGGCAGGAATGGAAGCGGGCCGCCAGATGCTGCTAATCCTCCTCCGGTAGACCCGAAGCGACGCGAAGGTGCGGCTCGTGGATCAGTACATCAACCGTTCTTGATGGGAGAGCCGGATGGAACCGGAACAGCTCAAGCAGGCGGTGCAGGCGAAGTACGGTGCGATGGCACGCCAGGCAGCTGATGGCGGCAGAACCGGGTGTTGCGGCGTCGCCTGCTCGTGCGAGGCGGACGACCCGATATCCTGTGGCCTCTACGGCGAAGGCGAGACGAACGGACTGCCCGACGGAGCGGTGCTTGCCTCCCTTGGCTGCGGCAATCCTTCCGCGCTCGCCGATCTGCGACCAGGTGAAACGGTGCTCGATCTTGGATCCGGCGGCGGAATCGACGTGCTCCTTTCCGCTCGGCGTGTGGGCCCCGGCGGCAAGGTATATGGCCTCGACATGACCGACGACATGCTTGCGCTCGCGCGCGCCAACCAGGCGACGGCGGGAGTCAGCAACGCCGAGTTCCTGAAGGGCGACATCGAGCACATCCCGTTGCCGAATGACTCGGTCGACGTCGTGATCTCGAATTGCGTCATCAATCTCGCAGGTGACAAGAAGGCCGTGCTGCGCGAGGCGTTTCGCGTGCTGCGCCCCGGCGGGCGATTCGCCGTATCCGACATCGTGGTGCGCGGCGACGTTCCCGCAGCCATTCGCCGCAGCATGGAGCTATGGGTTGGGTGCATTGCGGGCGCATTGCCGGCCGAGGAGTTTGTCCGGCTGCTGTCCGACGCGGGATTCACAGAGCCGAGCATCGAGGAGACGCGGGTCTATGAGTTCGAGGACGCGCGCGTCTTCCTGCAGGCTGCCGGGCTCGATACCGACCTAGTTGCGCGGGACATTGCCGGCCGAGTTGTCAGCGCCTTTGTGCGTGCGACAAAGCCCTCGGCGTGCTGCGGCTCGACGTGCTGCCCACCGACGACCACGTGATGGGGCCGCGGCTCGCCGCGGAGAGCGTCGGCACGTTCTTCCTCGTGTTGATCGGTCCGGGAACGGCGGCTGTCAACGCATGGACCCATGGCGCTCCCGGACCGGTGGGAGTCGCGCTGGCGTTCGGCTGCGTGCTCGTTGCCGCGGTCTATATGGTCGGGCATGTATCAGGGGCGCACTTCAACCCCGCGGTCACAACAGCGTTCGGCATCGGTCGGCGGATGCCGTGGCGTGAGGTATGGCCGTACATATTGGCACAGCTGACCGGTGCCGTTCTTGCCGCAATGATGTTGCGACTGATGCTCGGTGCCGCCGCGCGTGCCGCTGTGACGCTGCCGAGCATTCCGCCTCCCCGCGCCTTCCTGCTCGAAGTGGTGTTGTCCCTCTTTCTGATGCTCGTCATCATGGCCGTTGCAACCGACGCGCGGGTTGCCGGTCCAGTCGCCGGAATTGCCGTGGGGCTCGCGGTCGCCGGCGACGCATTGATGGGCGGTCCGCTGACCGGGGCGAGCATGAATCCCGCGCGGTCCTTCGGGCCGGCGCTGGCGACTGGTGAATGGACGGCGCACTGGATTTATTGGGCCGGGCCTGTCCTCGGCATGGCGCTGGCCGTGGTGCTCTATGACTACATCCGCCGGGGAACGGCACATGATCACCGACGGTAACCCCCTCCGCGTACTCTTTCTCTGCACCGGGAACTCGGCGCGGAGTCAGATGGCCGAAGCGCTGTTGCAGACCAAGGGAAAAGGGCGATTCACAGCTGCCAGCGCAGGTTCACAGCCGGCGGAACAGGTCAATCCGATCGCGATCGACGTGCTGGCGGAAGCGGGAATAGACTGGCGCGGCCGCGTGCCCAAGCGAATCGACGACGTCATCGTCCAGCATTGGGATATCGTCATTACCGTCTGCGATCGGGCGAAGGAATCATGTCCAATTCTTCCAGGACGGCCAATCCTGGCGCACTGGGGAATGCCGGATCCGGCGGCGGTGGAAGGAAGTGACGAGGAGAGGCGGCGAGCGTTCGAGGATACCGCGGTCGCGCTGGCGCGGCGGATCGATCTGTTTGTCGCGTTGCCGACGGTAAGCCTCGAACGATTGGCGCTCGGTCATCCCTCATGCTCCACCTTGCCAACAGTCGCTCCGGTCATCGCGTCGACATTGACTTCGTCGATGCCCCGCTTGCCGGCCGTCTTCATCTCGAACGAATAGATCAGCTTGCCGCCTTCGCGCTCGAGCTCGTGGCTCTGGACAGTAGCACCGGGCACCGCCTTCTTCGCGACCGCCGTGGCAGAGTCGAGCGTGACCTTTGCCTCCCGCGCCAGCATGGCCTGTGACTCGACCTTGGGTTTCGGCTTGGGCGTCGCTGGTGGCGTGGTCGAGGCCGCCTGTGTCTGGGCCAGCGCCGCGGCGGGGAGGGTCAGTGCGAGCGTCATGGCGGCGGCGATCGTGCGGATCGATGGCATTCGTGGGCATCCTTGGCAGGTATGGAGAGTGGTCGAGCGCAAGGGATTACGCGTCAAGCCTACGCCAACCAACCTGACGGACGCCTGTCCCCATGTGGTCGATTCTGTCATCCCAGCGTCAGCCCGCATGCCGTATCATCTTGCCGACCCATCTTCGGAGTCCCGATGCTTCGCATGCGTATCGTCACCGCCGCCATTGTTGGCGCCATCATTTGTCTTCGCTCACCTGTTCAAGCGCAGGCATCTCACTACCACGTCGTCAAGCGCCTGGCACTTGGGCCCGTCCGCGCCGACTACATCATCATCGATCCCATCGGCCGCCGCCTGTACGGCTTGGGCGACAAGGTCGTCGATGTCGACAAGGACACCGTGATCGGATCGGTCGCGGGCGGCGGCGGCGGTTACGTCATCGCCGCGGACCAGAACCGCGGCCTGGTGCGCAACGGCACGCTCTTTGACTTGAAGACACTCGCCGTTACCGGCCACGTCGATGCGCGCGGCGACGGCAGTCGCTACGATCCCCTCACGCACCGCGGCTTCATCTGGGTCGACAACGACGCGTGGGTCGTCGACATGACCAACGGCACGCTGATCACCAAGTCGACCATTGGCGACGGGCTGGAATCGGGTGTCACCGACGGCAAGGGCAAGCTCTACGCCAATGTCGAATCAGCCGGTGCCATCGAGCGCGTCGACACGCGCACACTCGCGATCGAAGCAACCTGGCCGATCACGGGTTGCGGTACGGCGCAGGGCCTGTCGATGGACACGGTGTCGCGCCGGCTGTTCATGGCGTGCGACAAGGAGATGGTCGTCGTCAACGCCGACAACGGCAGCGTTGTCGCGCGGATTCCCGTGGCGAGCCGGGCGGACATGAATTGTTTTGATCAGGTGGCCAAGCTGGCCTTCAATCCGAATCGCGCGGACAGCACGCTCACAGTGGTGCATGAAGACTCGCCGAGCAAGTTCACGGTGGTGGCGACGGTGCCGACCGGCGGCGGGGCCAGGACCTGCGCGGTGGATGACAAGACGCACAAGGTGTATCTGTTCTATTCGGACGGGCCCAACCGCGCGACGGCGCAACTCGTGATGGTGGTGCTGGCGCAGTAGGGCTCGAGACCTGAGGCCTTTGTTGTCATCCTGAGGGTAGCGAAGGATCTCGGCGCGGGCAGACCATGGGACAGTGGTGCTACCCGCCTGCAGTGCGATCCCTGCACCCCGACCCGCCCCGATGGCGCACTGACGCCGCTTCGCACACACCGTCCCATGGTCCGCCCAGTGATTCGCGCCACGGGGCCGTGCCGGCGGAGCTTCGCGGGGCGAGCACGGCAGCCGACCAGAGGAAGGCGCGGGTGTCTGAGCAGCGCGCCTCTGCCTGGACCAACGATCTCACGATCGCGGCGCGCGCGAGTTCCGCGCCGACGAGTGGGCGGTCTGGCGTGTTCGCCCCCAGCGCAGTGATCTGCTTTCCTGTCCAACACGCCAGCGGCAGGTTTGACGTCGCATTGAGCGCGAGATCCTTCGCTCCGCTCAGCAACTGTCTTGCCGGTGTCAAGCCGGCTCGGTCCGCCACATGGTCCCACGGGCGACCATGACATTCAGAATGCCGAGCAGTTTCCGCATGCACGCGACGATCGCCACTTTAAACGGTTTGCCGCGCGCCCGCAG
>DATAVM010000112.1:0-44190 GCA_036267775.1 Gemmatimonadales bacterium | reverse complement strand
GTTCGACCTCGCGGCCGTCAAAACGCTGGCCTTTGCGCTGATCTTTTCCGGGCTGCTGATCCGGTTCGGCCGGATGGGTCTGCGGTCCACTCCAACTCCCGCCGTGGCCGGGCGCCACCAGCGCTCCAAGGGTGAGGGACTGGTGGTGGCGCAGGACGGCGACGAACGGTAGCGCCGACGCACCGGCGGTCGAGTCAGGAACGCGAGGAGGCCTCAGTCACGGCCTCCTCGTCGTGTGTCCGGAGGATCTTCGCCGGAATGCCGCCCACAGTCACCCCGGGCGGAACGTCCCGCACCACCACTGCATTGGCCCCGACCCGCACATCGTCGCCAATCGTCACAGCGCCGACGATCTTGGCACCGGCGCCGATGAAGATCCGGTCCCCGAGTCTCGGCGACTGATTCTTTTCGGCACCGATAGTGACCTGATGCTCGATGAAGACGCGCGCCCCGCCGCGCACCGTGCCGTTGATCACCACGCCCTGCGAGTGAATCAGCACAAAGCCCGGTCCGAACTCGGCGCCGCGGCCAATGATGCACTGGCCGAAGACGGCGTTGGCCTTGTTGAAGATCATGGCGAGCGGTGCCAGATGATTGCGCTGCGACCACTGCATCAGGCGATAGCACGCCATCGCAAAGGTGCCGTCCGTGAGCAGCGTCTTGAGCAACGTGCGGGGTCGCGTGTCGCCATAGCACCATTCGGCCTTGCAGCGCAGATCTTCGCCGAATATCACGCGGCCCTCCCCGCAACGAGTTGATCGAGCACGCCGGCCAGTTCGCCGGTGAGGGCGCGGCGCTCAAAGCGCGCGATGGCCGCTGTACGGTCGGCGCCGGCGAGTTCGCGACTCACCGTGTTGCCGCTGAGTCGCTGAGCCAGCCATCCCGCGATACCGCTGATATCTGCCGGGACAAAGTGCGCTCCCGGTTCTACGGAGCGCACCAGACCCGCGGTCTCGCCATCGGGAAGAATCGCGAGCATCGGCCGGGCCGCGGCGAAGTACTCAAAGGCCTTGGCGGGTGCGACGCGGTCGACTCCCGGAAGATCGCTCAATAGCAGCAGGAGCGCATCGGCCGAGCGCATCGTTGCCACCGCGACCGGATGCTCGGCGTAGGGCACATCCACCGGCGCGCAGCCAAGTGCCGCCATCCGGGTCAGCTGCGCCTGCTGCTCCGGGGTCTTGCGCCCCATCACCACGAGTTCGAGCCGTCGGAGCAGTCCGGGCGACGTGCTCGCCAGTTGCGTGAGTGCATCGGCCAGCGGCGCGATCGACGTCAGATTCCAGAGTGTGCCGGTGTAGAGCAGGCGGAACACGCCATCGCGCCGCGGCACTGCCGGCGCCACCTCCGCAGCGTGGCGGAGGTCGTCAGCGTCCCAGCCGTTGTAGATGCAGCGCGCCAGGGGTGTTGCTCCCGCTTCAGTCGCGCGCGCGGCAAGTCGGGCGGTGCTGGCGGCCGTGGTGGCAACCACCGCGGCACTCCGCCGCAGCACATAGCGCTGCAGACGCCGTTGCACCGCGAGTGTCGCGCCGTCCTTGGGTGCGTTCTCCCAGTACGTGCTGCTCAGATCCCATTCGTCACGAAAATCGGTGAGCAACGGCAGGCCGCTGTGCCGGGCGAGCATCGCGCCGACCACCAGATTGGTGTACGATGGCGCGGTGGCGAGAATCGCGTCGTGCGACATGCGGCCCAGCAGGCGCCGCCCACGGCGTACGGCATCCGGGAGCCAGAGTACCTGTGCGTCAGGCTGCAGGGCAATTGCGGCGGCACGCCTGAGCGAGCGCTTGGCCGCGGCACCAACGCCCCCTCGCGCCGCGCTGCCGGGCGCACCCACCGTCTGTTTGGTCGCGTAGGACGGCTCAAAGGTCCGCGCGCGTTCGACCACAAGATCCGCCGGCAACCCGGCCAGGAGACTGTCGTCGATGAGCGGTACGGAAGGATTCGCAGCCTGTAGCACCGACACGTCCCAGCCGAACTCCGGCAGGTAGCGCACGAACTTGGCGATGCGCTGGACACCGGCGCCGCCCACCGGCGGAAAGTGATAGCTCACCACCAGCACACGCCGCCGCCTCATGCGACCGCCACCGGCGGCAGCCACGCGTCGAGCGAAACCAATGGCTGTCCGAGCGCGCGGGCCCGCTCCACCAGCGCCGGCAGCACCGCAAGACAATGCGGCTTGGTGTCATGCAGCAGTACGATGTCGCCGGACGCGAGCGGCGCACCGTTGACCCATGCCAGCAACGGCGCTTCGCTCTCCAGCTGGTAGTCTTTGGGATCGGCGGACCAGAGGATCACGCGCTGCCGTGCGCCGAGCAGCCGCGCGAGCTTGACGGCGGTGAGCTGTCCCTTGGGCGGTCGGAAGCGATCCGAAATGCCGGCGCCATATGCGGCAAGCAGTTCCTGGCAGCGGCGCACTTCGGCGAGCAGTGTTGCCGCCGTGGTCTCCGCCGGTTCGCTGTGGGTCCACGAATGGTGGCCCACGGCGTGGCCTTCGCGCAGCATGCGGCCGATCAGAGCGGGGAAGCGCTCGGCTTCGCGACCGATCAGGAAGAACGTGGCGCGCACCTGATGCTGCGCCAGCGCGTCGAGCAGGCGCGGTGTGATCTCGGGATGCGGACCATCATCAAAGGTCAGGGCGATCCCGCCGTTGCCCGATGGACCGCGCACCAGAAAGCGGTCCTCTGGCAATACGGCCCGAAGCGCCTGGCGGAGGAGCTGCCGGTGTGCGCTCATGGCCAGCGATCCGGAATCAGAGTCGGGGGAGGACCCGGTCGACGTCCGCGGCGAGCGGAGCGGCAACAGCGGTGGCCACGCGATCGGCGCCGGCCACGTCGTCGTGGACGATCGGCACCACGATGCGTACCAGCGCCTCTTCGGTCCGACCGTAGATGGCGGCGTCGCGCAGCAATTCATACTTGACGCGGAACTCGCCGTGCGCAATGCGGCCGCGGCCCTGATACCAATAGTAGACGATGGCTGATTGCGCCTCGTTGACGATGCGGTAGCGGTTCACGACAGCCGGACCGTTCGCGGTCTGGATCGTGACCGTCGTCGCCTGCACGGCTTCCCATCCCGAGCCCGGGAGACAGTTCTTGGGCGAGTGAATGCTCTTGCCCTGGTGCTGCTCGTCGTAGTAGCCGACGTAGATGGAGAACGGCAATCCGGTCGCCGGCGCGTAGTTGCGCAGCACAAAGGACGACATGCCTGCGACCCGGCGTTCGTCATCGGAGATCGGCTGATCGACACCAGGCGTGCCAAGCATCTGCGGCGCGACAGTCTCGATTGGTGCCCGCAATGGCACCGGGCCGGAGCGATGCATCACCACAAAGGTGTTGAGCAGGCATCCCGATGCCAGGATGCCGCCAGGAAGCCAGCGTTGCCAGCTACGCATCGCGGCCTGCCAGACGCAGCACGCGCCGCTCACCGATTCGCACCACGGCGCCAATGCCGCCGAGAATCGCGAAGGACACCAGGAAGAGCGCCCAACCCACCCGTTCGTGCTGCAAGCCACGGCCGAGGGACGGGTCGACGAAATACATCAGGAACGCGGTGAGGAAGATGCGAACGCCGTTGACCAGCACGGCGACCGGAATGGCAAAGAGCAGCAGGAGGATGCGCGAGGGAATGGTCGTGAGATACATCCCGCCGATCATCACACCGAGCGCGAGTAGCGCCGTCAGGGAACGGAGACCGCTGCACGCTTCCGCCACAAAGAGGCGCTGGCCGGGAATGTCGATCACATTGCCCGATGCGACCACGGGAATATGCCGCCAGCGGATCATCCCCGCGCCGAGGGCAGATGCCTGGAACTGCAGCGGAATGGTGAGGTAATTGGTAATGACCGCCGGCAGCGGAATGGACAACACCAGCAGTGTCAACGGCAGCCACCAATGACGGATCTGGCGCCAGCCACACGTGAAGACCACCAGGCCAAAGATGGCGAGCCAGATGGCCAGCCGCTGCGAATAGAGCTCCGCGGCAAGCGAGCCCAGTGCGCGCAGCAGCGCCGCGCCGATCAGCAGGAACGTTCCGGCGCGCGGATTGGGCGTGGCGTCGGCGTGAATGCCATCACGCCAGGCGAGCCAGAGCGCCACCGGAAAGAGGAGCAGGCCGTAGCCCGAATCGCCCGAGTCGCCCAGCCACTCGCGTGCGAGCGACATGGCTGGATTGCTGAAGAGAATGACAAAGGCCGCGGCGGTGGCCGCGGCCGGCAGAGTCACAGACAGCGACCGGGGACGGGCCAGCCAACCAGCGAACGCGCGCGGCTGAGTCGCCGGCGTCGCGGGTGCTACCATCCGCCCTTCCGGAACAGCATCACGGGAATGGTCTTCAGCATGATCTTGACGTCTTCCCAGACACTGCGCTGCTCGATGTACTCGAGGTCGTGCTGTACCTTGCGCTTGACGTCTTCCACGGACGTGTCGTACTGCAGGTGCACCTGCGCGTGGCCCGTGATGCCGGGACGAACGCGCTGACGGCGCTGGTAATCCGGGATCTGGTTGCGCAGCTCGGCAAAGAGCTCCGGCCGCTCGGGACGCGGGCCGACCAGGTTCATATCGCCGCGAATGACGTTGATGAGCTGGGGCAATTCGTCGAGCCGGCAGCTCCGCAGAAAGCCGCCGATCAGCGTCACGCGCTGATCGCCCGCCTTGGCCCACACCGCACCGTTGCGCTCGGCATCGACGGTCATTGTGCGGAACTTCCAGATGATGAACGGCTTGCCGCCCATGTCCATCTTGCGGCGCGAATCCTCGCGCAGCGAATCGCGCCGGTAATCCATCCCGACCCGGGTCTGCGAGTAGAAGACCGGTCCGCGCGACGTGAGCTTGATGGCGATGGCGATCACGAACCAGAACGGGGCCGAGAGCATCAGCAGGAGTGACGCCGCGATCACGTTGATCACGCGGATCAGTCGCTCATTGCGCGACAGCGGCGCCTCGGCCTCACGCTCGGCGGCAGGGCTCTGCCGCTCGATGGGTGTGGGCCGGGTCCGTTCTGCGCGCGCCATGGAAGTCGTCACCGAAGCTGGCATGATCCGATTAGAAAATGATGGTCGCAAGATAACCGAGACTCGCGACGCTGCTGACACCGGCAAGCACCCGCCAGAACGTGCCGCCGGCCGGCTTGGTGGCCACGGTGATCTCATCGCCCGCTTCGACATTCAGCTTGTCGAGGGTGACACCGTTGCGCACGGCCATCGCGAATTCCGGCCCGTCCACGACGATCACATCACCGCGCTTGATGACCGACTTCTCGGCGCGATAGTTATTGGCCACGCCGCCGCCGGCGCTCATCAACGCGTCGGACAGAAGGACGTTCGCATCCACATTGTGGTAGCCCGGCTTGCTGATCCCACCGAACATCGAAACGCGAATGCCGGGCGTGACACGCACGATCGGGTCGCGGACGAACTTCTTGAGTTGCTCGGTCAGATAGTCCTGGAGCTCGGAGCGCAGCACGCCCTTGAGTTGCAGTTCGGTCCCGCCGGGGAGCATGATCGACCGGTTGGCCGTTACCGCGTACGGAATACTCAGCGCCGCTTCGCCCACCACGGTCATCTGAATCACATCGCCCGTATGGAGGTCGCCGTCCGTCAGTCGTTCCCGGATGACGGAGGCCTCGGCCTGCTTGGCGGTCCGCAGCTGCGGACTGTAGCCGCTCGACGCAAGGAGCCGGTCCAATGTATCCAGCGTGGCCGTCAGCTCGGCCCGGCTCACCATCGAGCGCTGGGCGTTGGCGAGCATTGCCGCGGCGTCCTGCTGCTGAGCCAGCAGCGGAGAGGCAGAGGCCAGGGCAACCACGGTCCCGAGGGCAAGCAGACGAATCCTCACGCGATAACTCCAGAAAAGGTCAGGGTCTGATCTCCATTGAAGCACATCCCGTGCTCACGTCCCAAAGCCCGTTTTCAGCGGGATAGCGGCCTCAGGTCCACGATAAGGCAAGATCCCGGCCACAGGTGTTGCATGCCTGACGCTGTATTGCTGCGCCGACGCAACACTTATTGTCGTTGGTGTGGCGGCGGGCCATCCGCCGCGGCGAATGGCGCCGCTGTCCCGCCGGACCGGCGATTGACCGGGGGCCTGACGGCAGGGACATTGCACTGATCAGCGGTGAATCAAGTGGCCTTGCTGACGCTTGCCTCGATCTTTGTGCTTGGCAAAGCATTGTGCCATAAGCGTTTGCTGTGTTGCTGCCGTCAGATCCGGCGTCGGCAGTGCCGGACGCCGGCGTGACACACCGTCACACAACTGTTGCATGGACGCAACGCCATGCTGCAGGCCATCTTCAGCACACGAGGTCGTGGTGTCCATCGAAGAGCAGTCCACCAGCCGCGATACCAGCCCGCTGGTTCTGATCGCCAACGATCAGGAATGGACCGCCCGTGCGGTGGAGACCATCCTTGTTGCAGCGGGCTTTCGCGTCTTGCGGACGCACACGGCCGGTGAGACGCTGCAGGTCGCCGCTGCGGTGGATCCCGACCTGATGATCCTCGACCACCAGTTGCCGGACTTCTCGGGTGTCGAGGTCTGCCGCCGACTGCGGGCCGATCCGCGTTTTGGTGCGGGCCTGCCCGTGATCATCACCACCGCCGGTGCTTCTGGGCGCGCCCAGCGGTTGGCGGCCTATGACGCCGGTGCCTGGGAGTTCTACGGCCAGCCGCTCGATCCCGAAGCCCTGCTGCAGAAGCTGCGGGTGTACTACGCGTCGTATCGCGAACTGCGTCGGTTGCGCGACGAAGCATTGATCGATCATCAGACCGGGCTCTACAGCCGGCTGGGTCTCGCGCGGCGCGCCACCGAGTTTCTGGGCGAAGCGCGCCGCGCCGGCCGCGCGGTGAGCTGCGTGCGCTGGTCGGTGCCGATGACGGTCGACGCGCCGCTCTTGAGTCGCGTGGGCGCAGCCTTCCGCGTCAACGGTCGCGCTGCCGATGCTCTTGGCCGTCTGGGCGACGGCGAGTTTGCCGCGGTCGCACCCGACACCGGCATTGCTGGCGCGGATCGTCTGGCGGAGCGCCTTCGCGACATGATCAGCCAGACCGTCGCGCTCGGCGCCGAGATGATCCGCACCACTGTCGTGGCTGTCGAAGATCCCGGCCTGCTGCCTTCGGACGGCGATCAACTGCTCGATCGCCTCACGCCCGCGCTCGCGGCCTGACGCTCTTCGCGCGCTCACCGCAGTAACGCCAATACAACAGCGGGCCCGCTCTCATATCAGAGAGCGGGCCCGCGTCGCAGGTGCCTGCCGGCGGCCTCAGCCTTCGAGGACCGCGGGCAGCTGCCCCTGTTCTTCGCCCTCTTCCACCGCGCCGTAGCCATAGCTGTACGAGTAGTACTTGTACTCGTTCATCGTTGCGCGGACGTCGTTCAGCACCGCGCCAATGAGGCGGATTGGCAGCTGGTCGACAATCTGCAACTTGGTCTCGGCGAGATCGCGTTCGGTTGCACCAGCGCGAACCACCAGCATGAGGTTGCCGGTAAGCGTGCCGAGCACAAACGGGTCGATACCAGCGCCGAGCGGCGGTGAATCCACCAGGACGACATCGAATGGACCGCGCATCGATGCGAGCAGTTCGCGCATGCGAGCCGAGCCGAGGAGTTCCGGCGCGTTCCGCTTGCGACTGCCCGCCGTGATGATGCGGAGTTGCGGGTGCGACGTGTTGCGTACCAGATCGGTCAGCGGCAGTTCGTCGGCCAGATAGTCGAGCAGACCCGGACGGCGTTCCACGCCGAAGGTGCGGTGCAACTCACCGCGGCGAGTATCGCCGTCGATCAGCAGCGTCTTGTAGCCCGCCTCGGCAAAGGAGAGCGCGAGGTTGGATGACACCAGAGACTTGCCGTCGCCCGGTGACGGACTCGAAATGGTGAGGATGATCGGGCCATCGCCGACCGTGTGCGAGAGATTGAGACGCACCGTCCGGAACGCTTCGATGACTTGCGCGGCTTCTTCCGGCGTCGGCGTCTCGCCCTTGGCCCGCCGGATTTCCGGAATCACGCCAAGGATGGTCAGACCGAGGCCGCCAGTGATCTGGTCGGCGTAACGCACCCGCTTGTCGGTGATATCAAGCAGCAGCGCGATACCCATTCCCGTGCCGAGGCCGAGCATCACACCCATCGCGATGAGCACGCCTTTGCGATTGCTTGACGGGCGCGTTGGTGCGACCGCGGGATCTTCAATGCTCACGTCGGCGGCGGCAGTCGCTTCCATCATGCGCGAAGCGGTATACCGCTCGATGAGAATCTTGACGATGTTCTCGTCCGTCGAGCGGGCGCGCTCCAACTGGTCTTCTTCGATCGAACGCATTGGAATCTGTTGCAGCTCGGACTCGCTGGTGGTGATGTCCTGCTGCAGCGTCCCGATCTGATCGTCGAGGCGCTCGAGAACAACGCGCGCGTAGCGCGGAATCCGGACCGTCTGATCCTCGGACACGCGCTGGCGGGCACGAATGACGTCGATGCTCGAGTCGGTGAGGTGCGTGGTCAGGTCGCGCACCACAGCCTCGTCCTTGGAAAGCTCACCGATAACAGCCATCAGGTCGACTGAAACTTTCACCGTCGGGATTGAGGTGAAATCGTCGACCACGAGCTGGCCCGAGTCAGCACGCGCGAGCGCCTGCCGCAGTGCATGTGCGTCGCGCTGCTTGTCCACCAGCGTCTGCTGCTTGATGAAATACGCGCCCTCGGCCGTGCCCGTGGTCTGCTGCAGGCCAGGAGCGACGGGCAATGCTTCCTTGGGCTTGGTGATGGTCTTGACCTTGAATTGTTCCAGCGCGCGCTCGTCCTGCTGCAGGTGGATCTGCGCGCTGGTCAGCTGCGAGTCGAGTGCTGCGGAGTTGGCGATCAGATCGTGCTTCTTCATCGCCGCCGCTTCGGTCACGAAGCGCTTCATCACGTCGTTGAGCGTTTCGGCGGCACCATCCGGATCGCGGCCGGTAAACGTCAGCGTCATGAACCGCGCACTGCGCCAGTCCATGTCGATCTTGAGATTGCTGATGATGTCTTCGGCCGCTTCGCGCGGCGTTTCGACGTCGAAGGTGAAGGCCTGGCCCCACCACTTGTGATCGATCACCGGCAACCAGAGGAACTGGAAGGCCCGGCCAACGCTGTCGCCCACCGCCCCGTGATCGGCGGCCTTGGTGACGGTGTTGGTCAACGTCCAGGTCAGACCATCCCCGGCGACCTTGAACTCATACGTGCCCGCGGCAAAGCGGGGACCCAGGTCAAAGTTGGTGAACAGCTCCTTGGCCGGACCACTCGGGCCGGGAGGCAGCGGCGGACCGCCGCGGCGCTTGGGGCCAGTGATATAGAGATGGCGCGCGCGCGCAACCGGCTCAACGATGTCAAACTGCGTGATCAGCTGCTTCCACTGCGTGGACAAGTAGATCGACGGGGCCTGGATGGCCGCCGCCTCGTTGTTGGTATGGTCCGCGATCAGGATGGAGCCGTTGACCTCATAGCTGAGGGGTCGGAAGCGGGAAAACAGAACGCCGCCCCCCAGCCCGACCAGCGTGAGAAGCAGGATCAGCCACTTGAAGCGGCGCAACGCGGCGAAATAGCGCAGCAACGGCGAGACGCGAGGTCCCCCGCTGGCGCCTGCGACACCGCCATCGGCCCGGGCGCCAATGCCCGCGGCGATAGGGTTGCTCGGCAGGTTGCCGGGAAGAGGGGCAAGATTAGTGGTCATATTCCCTGTGCTTCCGGTGAACGACGATTCCTGAATAATGATGCTCTGTGGTACCCACTCTGCAAGCCTGATACCGCAGTCCGAGGCCCGGGGGCGACAAGAGCACCGTCAATATGTTGCGTTGACGCAACACGCCATGATGCTTGGAAAACACAACTGCACCGTATTGGCCACGGAATTGAGGGAAACGGCCCGTGGTTCGATGGACGGGCACCACAGTCACGGCACGCTTTTCGCCAAGTGGGGTGCTGAGCGGATCCCACGCTCGTTACTCGAGGAGTGCCCCCATGACCGCTGTAACCGGAGCTGGCACGACGCCAAGCTCCCCCGAATCGCCTGCAAGCCGGGACGTGCTGTCTCTGCCGGCCGATGTGAAGGCGTCGATTCGGATCCTCATTGTCGATGATGAGCGCACGCTCCGGGAGAGCTGTGCGTCGGTCCTTCGCGGGGAGGGGTACAACGTCACCCTGGCCGGTCGTGGCGAAGAGGCGGTGGAGATGGTTCGCCGGCGCGCCTTCGATCTGGTGCTGGTCGATCTGTTCATGTCGCAGGTGCCGGGGCTGGACATCCTCAACGCATCACTGGAAGCGAACCGCGATTGCCTGGTGGTGGTGATGACCGGCAATCCGAGTGTGACCTCGAGCATCGAGGCGTTGCGGATGGGGGCCTGGGACTATCTCCCCAAGCCGTTTTCCGCCACGCATCTGCAGGTGCTGATCGGGCGCGCATCGCACGCGATTCTCAAGGGACGCGAAGCGGCGGATCTCCGGTTGCAAGTCATGCGGCAGCACTCGCATTCGGACACCCATGCGCTGATCGGCATTTCGCCCTCATTCCGGAAGGCCGTCGAGCTGGCGCGCAAGGTGGCGCCGACCGATGCGTCGGTGTTCATCAGTGGCGAGAGCGGCACCGGCAAGGAAGTGATCGCGCAGTTCATTCATCAGCATTCGCGGCGCGTCAAGAAGCCGCTGGTGCCGATCAACTGCGCCGCCCTGCCCGAGCCACTTCTCGAATCGGAAATGTTCGGCCACCGCAAGGGTGCCTTTACCGGCGCGGATCGCGACAAGCCGGGTCTGCTGGAGACGGCGGACGGCGGAACGCTCTTTCTCGACGAGATCACGGAGATGTCGCTGCCACTCCAGGCCAAGCTGCTCCGGGTGGTGCAGGACGGGGTAGTGCGTCGGGTCGGTGCTGAAACGGCAGGCGATCCGGTGGACGTGCGATTTATCTCGGCCACCAACCGGGACCCGCAGGAAGCGGTGGAACGAGGCGTGTTGCGGGGCGACCTCTTCTACCGGCTTCGCGTGGTGCCAATCTCGCTGCCGCCGCTCCGGCAGCGGCCGGAAGACATCGCCCTGCTCGCGAATCACTTCCTGGGTGTCTTCTGGCATCGTCATCGGCAGATGCCCGACCGCGCGCCACGTCTGACCGAGGAGAGCATCGAGTATCTCCGTTCGCGGCCGTGGCGCGGCAATGTGCGCGAATTGCAGAACGTGATCGAGCATGTGGCCGTGCTGGTGGAACCCGATCAGCCGATCGGCCCAGCCGACATTCCGATCTATGACGATGCGGAAGTGACCACCGAGCCGATGCCGACCGCACAGCTCGATGGTCCCTTCCACGATGTGAAGGATCGCGTGATCGCCCAGTTCGAGCGTGACTATCTCACCCGGCTGGTCGCTCGCGCCGCAGGCAACATGTCCAAGGCGGCGCGGCAGGCGAACATCGATCGCACTACGCTCTACCGCCTGATGGAGAAGCACGGGCTGCAGCGCGAAGATCGCGGAGAGTAGCGTGCCACTCGGCCCGGCAGTGCGCCAGCACCTCGACGCGGTGGCCGATCAGCTGGTGGAGGATTGGCGGGCGTTCTCGGAGGACGCCACATCGCAGGCCGAAGTCGCGGTGGGTGTGGCCGAGATGGTGGCGCGTGTGGTCGAAGTGGCCGATGGCGTCGAGCCGGAAGAGAGTCGCATCGCGTCGCCGTTGTCGCGCCGCATCCTTGCCTTGCTCCGGCGTCAGCTGCTCGTCGCTCCGACCACCCCGCCGGTTGCGGCGGAATTGTTGCCGTTGCTGCGCGCCGTGGAGCGGGTGGCGTCGTCGCAGGAAGCGCGCTGGTCGGAGCGGTTTCAGGATCGGATGACGGGTCCGAGCGGACTCGATCTGATCGTCGAAGTGGCGCACGATCTCCGCTCCCCACTCACGTCCATTCTGTTTCTCGCCGAGACAATGCTGCACGGCCGCAGTGGCCCGTTGACGCCGCTGCAGGAGCGGCAGCTCGGTCTTGTCTACTCGGCCGCATTCGGGCTCAACGCGGTGGCGAGCGACGTGATCGAACTGGTGCGCGGCGGCGATCGGCTGGTGGGTCGCGAGCGGCAGCCGTTCGCGGTGGCGGAGGTGCTCGAGTCGGTGCGCGATATCGTCCTGCCAATCGCGGAGGAGAAGGGTCTCGAGCTCCGCTTTGAAGGGCCGGCGAGCGATCGGCGCTACGGTCACCCTGGCGCGCTCAATCGCATTCTGCTCAACCTCACCACCAACGCGCTCAAGTTCACCTCCGAAGGGTATGTCGAGGTCAAGCTCGCCGAGCTCGATGGAGAGATGGTCGAGTGCTCGGTCCGGGACACCGGTCGCGGCATTCCGGCGGCGGCAATGCCGACGCTCTTCGAGCCGTTCCGGCGCCGGCAGCAACCGGGCGACTATGCGTTCTCGGGTTCCGGGTTGGGGCTGTCGATCTGCCGCAAGCTGGTCGAGGCGATGGGCGCCGAATTGTTGATCAATACGGTACAGGGGGAGGGCACTTGCTTCTCCTTCCGGCTGCGGCTTCCGGTGGCGGATGCCAACGCGCTGATCGGCTGATCGCGGGGCAAGATTGGGAGAAGCCGGCCGGGGTGGCTAGCTTTGATGGGTCCGGCAGGAAGGCCAATGGGGCCTCCGGGACCAAGCGGCCGCGCCTCGAGCGCGACACCGCACCAGACGCTGTCTCGATCGTCGTCCATCCTTGCAGCACCCCTGTGGTGCGCCGGAGATGCCGAGACCGGGGACGGCCCAGAAGAATGGCACCGTTGTGACCTCGTATCCCGCGATTCGGGCCGGGCGGCATGTGGCCGCGCCGACCATCCATGCGCCCAATGCGGCGCTCATGATCGACTTTGACAATGTGACCCTTGGCGTTCGATCCGACCTGGCCAAGGAACTCCGCACCCTCCTCAACAGCGACATCATCAAGGGCAAGGTGGCCGTCCAGCGCGCGTATGCGGACTGGCGCCGCTATCCGCAGTACATCGTGCCGCTGTCGGAATCATCGATCGATCTGATCTTTGCCCCCGCCTTTGGCACCAACAAGAAGAACGCGACCGACATTCGCCTCGCCGTCGATGCGATCGAGCTCGTCTTCACGCGTCCCGAGATCGGCACGTTCATCCTGCTGTCGGGCGACAGCGACTTCTCGTCGATGGTGCTCAAGCTCAAGGAATACGGGAAGTACGTGATTGGCGTCGGCATCCGCGAGTCGGCCAGCGACATCCTGATCCAGAACTGCGACGAGTACTACTCGTACAGCGATCTGGCTGGTCTTGCCAAGGAAGCCGACGCACCCGCGACGCCGCGCGATCCGTGGGACCTCGTGGCCGAAGCGGTTCGCCAGATGGCCGAGCACCGCGATGTGATGCGTTCCGACCGCCTCAAGCAGGTGATGCAGCAGCTCGACCCCAATTTTGATGAACGCACCGCCGGCTACAACCGCTTCAGCAAGTTTGTGACGGAAGCGGGGACCCGCGGACTGATTCGCGTGATCAAGCAGGAGAACGGCCAGTTCGAAGTGGCGCCGGTTGCCGAAGGAACTCCGCGCACCGCAGCCGCAACCGCACCCGCGCGCCGCTCTCGCGAGGGCGGTCGTCACGCCACGAGCGCTCCTGCGGCATCGGCTGCAGCACCCGCCTCACCCGCACCGGCAACACCGCGGGCCGAGGGCGAAGAGCGGCCGTCGCGTCGCCGGCGTGGCGGACGTGGACGGGGTCGTTCGCGCGGCGCAGAAGAGGGCGCCGCTCCGGCTGGGGCGAGCACGCCGACCGCGCCGGCCACGGCAGCGGCGCCGACCGGACTCACGCTTGCCGAGGCATTCCATCTGCTGTCGCGCGCGCTCGGCGAGTTGCCGGCGCCGGTGCCGTCGGATACGCTCCGCGCCCGCATGGCCGCGCTGCACGCGAAGGAGGACGTCCTGCTCGAGCCGGCGCGCTTCGCAATGTTGCTGCGCCAGGCCAACGACGCCGAGATCGCCGACGTGCGCATGCTCGATGCGACGCACTTCGAGGTCTCGCCGCACAAGAGCGATCTGGCATTTCAGATGCGCTCGTCGTCGGCTCCCGCGGCAGAAGCCGCACCGGCTGGCGATGGCACGTCGGCTCCCGCACCGCGCGCCGCGACGGCGCTCCGCTACCGCGGCGGCTCGTCACGCGCCAACGTTCGATCCGCCGACGTGCCGATGGTGGGCGTGATCGATCTCGCGAGCGGCAGCCTGACTCCGCTGCCGGCGACGCCCGCGACCAACGGCAACGCGAGCGCTGCCGCCGCAGTGAGTGCCCCGGCAACAGCAGCTGTCGCTGAGGCCGTCCCCGCGGGATCGGGCCGCAGCAGTCGCGGTCGTGGTCGCAGCACCAAGAAGGCTGCCGCACCGGCCGCCAAGACGCCGGCCGCCAAGGCCAAGGCAGCGCCCAAGGAGAAGAAGCCATCCCCGCGACGGCCTTCCAAGCCGCGCGCCGGCTGAACCCGGCCGCGATAGCGGCTGCGCGCGACCTGCTCGGCATGACGCTCGCCTCCGATCTTGGAGGCGCGCGTGTTTCCGGCATCATCGTCGAAACCGAAGCGTATCTCGGTGTGCACGATCCGGCGTCGCACGCCTGGCGTGGCCGTCGCCACCGGCTCAACCTCGGCATCTGGGGACCGACGAATGCCTGGTACGTCTACCGTTCCTACGGCATCCACTGGTGTGTGAATCTGGTGGTCACGGCCGGAGAGAATCCCGGCGCGGTGCTGATCCGCGCGATGCTGCCCCATGTGGGTCTCGAGACGATTCGCGAACGGCGGCGCGGTGTGCGCGATCGCGATCTCGCGAATGGCCCGGGGAAGGTGGGGCAGGCCTTGGCCGTGACCGGCGAGCACGACGGCATGCTCAACGCACCGGACGCGCCACTCAGACTCGAGCCGCGCATCGAGCGCGTATCGTCAGCGCGCATTCTGGTCACGCCGCGCGTCGGAATTTCGCGCGCCGTGGATTGGCCGCTCCGCTTTCTGCTGCGGCCGCCGACGGGCTAGGACGTCAGCGCGTGCCGCCGCAGTGAAGCGCGCTGGCGACCGCGGGCTCGAGCAGCGACGCCATGTCGGCTGAGCCGTGATCGGTGAAGTGGGAGAAATCCGCAAACATCGAATCCGACCGTACGCCGTGGAAATGCTGCCAGGCATCGACCAGGGCTACCCCTGAATCGGCAGCGACCTGTCGCGTGACGATGGCGGCCGCCGAGTCGAACGCCACGAGCGTTGCGCCGGTGGCGCGCGGATAGAACTTGACCCACGCGTTCAGGCGATCGCCGGCGGCGGGAGGCGCCCCGGTAAAGGCATTGGCGTGGGTGACAAGGATCGGTGTCGTTCCCGCCGCGCGAACACTTCCCACCAGGCGCCGCAGATCGTGATCGAACGCGGCGAGCCGTTCGGGCGGCACCGTGGCAAAAATCGAATCGGTGGGAATGTCACTCCGATTGCCCGCGATCTCCGACCGGCGCATGCGATCGAGCACAAAGCGCGGCACCAGGGACTTCACCTGATCGCGCAGCCGGGGCAGGAAGCGTGAATGGAAACCGTGCGTCGGCGGCCGCGATGTGCCGCTCGAATCGAGATGCACGGCGCGTGGCAGGCGATCATCGAGATACTGAGGCGGTGTGGGATAGTAGACGGCGACGCGCGGATGCAGCGTTGCAAGGCGCAGCCGGAAGTCCTGTTCGACGGTGGGGAGCGACATCCCCACAAAGCCGGCGTTGAGCACGTCGCCGGCGCAGTGATTGGCATCGAGCGAATCGGCCAGCTGGCGAGCGTATTCACGGTCGGCGCTCTCGTAGAGTCCCATCGTCTCGGAAGCGCCAAGGGTCAGGACGCGCTGGTCGCTTCGTGACGTCACCGGCTCAGGCCCGCGCGTGCCGAGCGAGTTGATGTGCCACTTGCGGAAGGTGGCGCCCGGGATGGGATGCATCCCCAGTTGATCGGAGACCAGCAGATCGCCGACTGCGGTGTCCGGCGAAAAGAGCGGCATTCCCCAGTGCACCCGGTCTTCAACGCGCACCGCGCCCTCGGCGCCGACAAAGATCAGCACAAGCACCGCGAGCGCGCCGGCCGCCCGGACCAGCCAGGGGCCGCGCGGAGCGCGATCGGGGTCACTGCTGGCCCGATTTTCGCTTTGTGACTCACCCATGCTGTTCAACAGCTTCATCTTCCTTTTTGCCTTTCTGCCGGTCGCCTACGCGGTGTTCTGGCTGCTCCGCAGCACCCGCTCCCGCTACATCTGGCTGACCATCACCGGCTACGTCTTCTACGGCTACTGGAACTGGCATTTCTGCTTTCTGATGGCGTTTTCCACCATCGTGAGCTATCTGGCCGGGCTCGGGATGATGAAGTGGGACAACGAGCCACGGCGGCGCAAGCTGTGCCTCGTCATCCCCATCACCGTCGATCTGTCGCTCCTCGGCTTCTTCAAATATGCAAACTTCGGGCTCGGCGCGTTTCACGATGCGCTGCACCTGGCCGGCGTCGACGTTCACGTTCCGCACCTCGACATCATTCTGCCGATCGGCATTTCGTTCTACACCTTCCACACGATCAGCTACATCGTCGACTCGTACCGGCGCCAGATCACCCCCACGCGCGATCTCTGGGAGTTTGCGTCGTACGTCTCGCTGTTCTCGCAACTCGTCGCCGGACCGATCGTGCGGTTCCGGCAGATCGAGGAAGATCTTGAGCGCATTGGCCAGGTGGACCGGATGCGCTGGGTGCGCCAGGGCGTGTCGATCTTCATTGTGGGGCTGGTGGAGAAGGTCATCGTGGCCGACACGCTCGCGGCGTTCGTCAACCCGATTCTGGCCCAGTGGCACACCGCGTCGGCTGCGGCACTCTGGCTCGCGATGGCGGGTTACACCTTCCAGCTCTATTTCGATTTTGCCGGCTACAGCAGCATGGCCGTCGGCCTCGGCTATCTCTTTGGCCTCCGCATTCCGATGAATTTCAATTCGCCGTACAAATCGCTCGATCCGGCCGAGTTCTGGAAGCGCTGGCATATCTCGTTGTCGACGTGCATGCGCGACTACCTCTACATCCCGTTCGGCGGCAATCGCGGGACCACGCTCGAGACCTATCGCAACCTGATGCTCACGATGCTGATTGGCGGGCTGTGGCATGGCGCAAACTGGACGTTCATCATCTGGGGCGCGTATCACGGCATTCTGCTCTCGGTGCACCGCGCGGCGGGTGACGGGTGGGACAGTCTTCCGGCACGCGTCCGGCAGGTCGGCATGGTCTTTCTGGCACTGATCGGCTGGGTTTTCTTCCGTTGCACCAGCTTTGCGATGGCGATTGGCGTGCTCGGGCGGATGTTCAGTGGTGCCGCCGGTCTGCTGGTGCCGCAGGCGGGGCTTGCGGCCGGCGTCCTGATCGTGGCGGCGGTGTGGGGGATGTTCGGCCCCAACATCTACGATCTGGACTATCGCCCGCGGTGGTGGCGCACGGCGGCGCTGGCGACCGCGTTCGGTGTGGCGCTCGCGCTGATCGCCGGCGATCGCACCTCGCCATTCCTCTACTTCCAGTTCTGACACCTCCCGCTTTCACCCGCTGCACCACCAGAACGAAGAAACCCCTGATGCTCGTCTCGCGGGCATCAGGGGTCTCGTCCATCACTCGACTGTGGATCAGTAGCCGCCGGCCGCTACCCCTTCGCGAGCGCTGCCGAGAGAGATCCGGATCCCGCCAAGCAGGGAAAGGAGTTCGCTCCGCAACAGACTGCTGCTGCCGGGCGAGCTGTCGATCTGCCCCTGGGCGAAGATCGTGATGCGGCCCGACTTTCCCTGCACGCCGGCCAGTGCGCCGAAGAAACCGCTGGCGCTTTCCTGCTGCGCATTGGTGAGCAGTGTTGCCGCGGTGGCGGGATCCTGGGCCGCTGTGCTGGTCGGATCGACGCGCGGACCGACAACCTGCAGGATGCCGCCGCCGATGCCAAAGTACGGCTCGATCGAACCAGCTACCGGAAACGCCATCAGCATCGCCTGGTAGCGGCGGATGTCATTGAACAGAATGAGATTGGACGGCGCGGTCTTCTCGTTGGAGCCGATGCCTTCGTCCACTCCGAATTGCAGCCCGGCGCGACGTTCCATGATCAGAATGTGGGCACCGGCGGACGGAATCACCTTGGTGTTCTGGGTCTGCGTGCGGAACGCCATGATGCCGCCGTCGAGGCCGAGCTTCCATGTATAGGAGTCGGTTCGTTGGGCCGACGCGGACTGCGGCGCGATTGCGGCCAGCACGAGTGCCGTGATTGCTGCACCCTGTTGGTAGAGCCTCATCGCCTGTTCTCCTGGTAGAGCGGGTTGAGCAAAGCGTCGCAAGGAATAGACCGTGCCCGTCAGACCAGTCCCAGCGTCCGCCCCACCCGGGAGAAGGCCGCCAGCGCCTGGTCGAGCTCGTCGCGAGTATGGGCCGCCGAAATCTGGCAGCGCACCCTGGCCTGACCCTGAGGAACCACGGGAAAGCCAAAGCCGGTGACAAAGACTCCCTCGTCCAGCAGGAGCTCGCTCATCCGGATGGCCGCCGCCGTTTCGCCCAGAATCACCGGCACAATAGGAGTATCGCCCGGAAGGGGTCGAAACCCGAGTTCTGCCAGTCGGCGCCGGAAATAGGCGGTGTTTTCCCGGAGCCGGTCCACCCGGCCGGGCTCGCCTCCCAGCACCTGAATGGCCGCCAGGGCCGAAGCCGCGACGGTGGCCGGCAGGGCATTGGTAAAGAGCTGGGGACGGGCGCGTTGCATGAGGTAATCGCAGAGTGCCGAGGAGCCGGCGACGAATCCGCCGGCCGCTCCGCCAAGGGCTTTCCCCAGGGTAGACGTGATCAGATCGACCTGACCCAGCAGGTCAAAATGCTCAGCGGTGCCCCGGCCGGTCTTGCCCAGCACGCCCGTCGCGTGCGAGTCGTCGAGCCAGAGGAGTGCGCCGTGTTTGCGGCAGACCTCGAGCAGGGCCGGCAGATTGACGATCGATCCTTCCATCGAAAAAATCCCGTCGCTCACCACGAGCTTGACCTCGCGGTCGCTCGCCTGGGCGAGCTTGCGATCGAGCTCGGCATAGTCGCCGTGGGGAAAGACGCCGGTCTCGCACTTGGTGATCGCCTTGGCCAGACGCATGGCGTCGATGATCGATGCGTGGTTGAGCTGATCGGAAAGGATGATGTCCCGCTCAGTGAGCACGGTGGCCGGCAACGCCTCGTTGGCATTCCAGCAGCTCACGAACGACAGTGCTGCCTGGGTGCCGACCAGTCGAGCTAGCGCTGCTTCGAGCGTGCGATGGATGGTGAAGGTGCCGCAGATGAAGCGGACCGACGCCGTCCCCGCCCCAAAACGATCGATCCCGACCTTGCCGGCCTTCATCACCACCGCGTGATCGCTCAGGCCGAGGTAGTTGTTGGATGAGAGGATGATGACATCGCCGCGGCCTTCCATGCGGACCTTGGCGGCCTGCGGCGTTTCGATGTAGTTGAAGGTCTTGTAGACGCCATCGCGGCGGAATTGCGCGAGTGCCGTTTCGATCCGAGCTTCGAGCGCGTTCTGGCGATCCGAGGAGCTCATGTGGCGATATCCAGGATGACCTTGCCGGCGCTGCCGTCCTTGATGACGGCGATGGCGTCGGCAATCCGTTCCAGCGGGAAGCGGTGGGTGATGACCGGTCGCGGGTCGAACTGGCCGCTCTGCAGCAGTCGCGTCATCTGAATCCAGGTGGTGTACATCTTCCGGCCGGTCACGCCGTAGAGGGTGAGTCCCTTGAAGATCACATCGCGGGCGAACTCGACCTCGGTCGGCCGGCTCGGCGTGCCGAGCAGATTGACATGGGCGCCGGGGCGCGCGGCGGCAAATGCCTGCGCGTGACCGGAGGGATGACCGCTCATTTCGCATACCAGGTCGACGCCGAGGCCGCCGGTCGCCTCACGCGCTCTGGCCACGACGTCGTCATGCGCCGGATCGAGCACCTGGTGGGCACCCATGCGCGTGGCCAGTCCGCGGCGGGTGGCGTTGAAATCGGAACCGATCACCAGGGCCGCGCCGGCCGCGCGCAGGACGCCGATGGCAAAGCAGCCGATCGGTCCGCAGCCGATCACGAGCACGTTCGCACCGGCGACGCCCGGTCCTTCGAGGGCGGTGTGGACCGCATTGCCAACCGGATCCATGATGGCGCCGATATCCGTGGGGATGCCATCGAGATGCATCACGTTGGAGGCCGGCATTGCGATGTACTCGGCAAAGGCGCCGTCGCGATCGACGCCGATGATCGAGGTGCGGACACAGAGATGGCCGTTGCCGGTGCGGCACGGCACGCAGTGGCCGCAGATGACGTGCCCCTCGGCGGTGACCAGGTCGCCCACGGCAAAGATCCCGTCAGCCGCGGCTTCGGGGCCGAGCTGTGCGACTTCTCCGGCGAACTCGTGGCCGATGATGAGTGGTGGGCGCAGACGTCCGGCGGCCCAGGCGTCCCATTCCCAGATGTGCAGATCGGTACCGCAGACACCCGCGTGATGCACTTTGATGAGAACATCGTGCGGGCCGACGGTCGGCATGGGACGCTCAACGACGTCCATACCGATTCCTGGAGCGGACTTCACAAGTGCGCGCATGCGGTGACCAGGCGACGAGAAATGTGTGGCGGGGAATATGTCGACGCGTCCGCGCGGGCCCAAGGGACTGGCTCCCGCGGGTGCGCTGCAGGGAACGGTGGAGTGAAAAAAGAGCGTTCGCGGCATTTTTGGCCGGAATTGGCGGCGGCAGATTTTCGGCGTCCCAGAGGGGGTTGCAGCACCGTCGAGCACTCGCGTTGACGCGCGGCCGCACGGCGGGCGCGCTCGCGCACGACGCTGCGCGTCGATCGCGCGCCGTCACGGCGACGCCGCAGCGTGTCACGCGCAACACCGCATGAACAGCGGCTTTGCGCCTGATGCGGCGTCCGGTGTTGCCCCGCGGCGCGTTGGCGCACACGTGCTCGGAATCATCGTGCATCGTGCGATGTCGAGCGACAAAACGCCGGCGATCGACGCATCGCCGCTCCGATTTTCTGTTGACCGCGTCTGGCGCCGGAAGCGGATTTGCGGCGCGGGGGTATTGCGCGCGGTAAGAAAATTTCGATCTTGTATATGCCGACGCTACTCCGAAGCTGGGTGTAGGACGTCGCCGCGACCATCGCGCGTACGACGATGTCTCGCGAACCAACACTTCTCTGGGAGGCTCCATGGCTACTCGTAAGAAGGCTCGGAAGACCGCGAAGCGCGGTGCGAAGCGTGCCAAGAAGGGCGCGAAGAAGGCCACGAAGAAGCGCCGCAAGGCCGCGAAGAAGTAGTTTCGCACGCTTCGCGGTTTGTCCGCGAGGCCACAATGCGAAGGGCCGGCAATCGCCGGCCCTTCGTGTTTTTGTGCTAGCGCGCTTGTGCGCGCTGTCCGGGCGGAGCGGCTTGCTGCGCGCTGGGACAGACAAAGAGCGCGCCGCGCGCCGCTGCTGCGCCACGCGCGCGACGCCCCGGCATCGGCAGCGTTTCCCGGCCCCAACTGGCGTAGTGCCCCGCGAATCCTTCCGGCCCGGTGCCGGAGGCGTCGGGCACGAGCGCGTGCAGACCGCCGGGGGCCGTCACGGCCTGGAGTTCCGCGATGAGCACGCGGCGCTCGCCGGGACTGATCGCGGCAAGTGTGCCGGCGTCGATGGCCACCAACACAAAGTGCGCGGGGAGACACGGCAGCCAGCCGCCGAACTGCACGCAGATCGCCTCAAAGCTCGACGACAGCGATTCCTCCGCGATGCGATGCTCGGCGCGGTCCACGATGCCCAGGTCGCGATCGAGGAAGGTGACGATCCCGTCGTGCGCGGCGAAGAGATAGGCGCACGCCTCCGCTCCCGCGCCGACGACCAGCACGGGATCCTCGACCTCGATCCGCGGCGCCAGACGCGCCGCGAGATGCGTGGCATCGAGTCCCCAGCGCGTGGCATCACGCTGCGCGGCGCGGAGCTTGGGAAAGGATTTGCGCCAGCTGTCAAAGCCGCGAATGCCCAAGCGGCGCTTGATGGTTTCGTCGACCACAGTGGCGGCGAGCACTTCGGTGAGGAGGAACTGACCTTCGTCGCCCCGCAGATCGACCATTGCTTCGTCGCCCAGGCGGAGCAGCTCGCCGCGGGAAATCGAGTTCTTGTAATGCTCGATTCGGTCCATCACATACAACTCGTACTGCTGGCGCAGCGAGCGGATTGGCCGCCGTTTGGCTGGGGCAACGAGCAGTTGCTGCGCGGAAAGCATACCGTAACGTCGTGAAAATGATCCCGTAGGTCAATCCACGCGGAGTATGGCGCCCTTCAAGTATCCCGTCTCCGGGATCGAAATCACCTCCGGATGATCCTCGGCCTGCCCCAGAATCCGGGTCAGCGTCGCGCGCCGGCCCGAGTCGGCGGCGGCGTTGGCGAGCATGTCGAGGAACTCCGGCCGCTTGACGTGAAAGGAGCAACTGGCCGTCACGAGCGAGCCGCCGGGTGCCACCAGTCTGAGCGCCCGGCGGTTGATCTCGTGATAGCCGCGCAGGGCGGCCGCCACATGAGACCGGCTCTTGGCGAACGCCGGCGGATCAACCACCACCACATCAAAGCGGCGTCCCTCGCGGCTCCACCTGGGAAGGATGTCGAAGGCGTCTGCCGCGACAAACTCGATATTCGTGAGCTCATTGAGCGCCGCGTTGACGGCGCCACGCTCGAGCGCCTCGACGCTGGAATCGAGGGCGACGACGGCGCTGGCGCGTTGGGCCAGGTGCAGCGCAAACGATCCGTGATAGGAGAAACAGTCCAGCGCGGTGCCGTCGACGGGCACCAGTGCCGCGGCGAGCAGCCGATTTTCCCGCTGATCGAGAAACCCGCCGGTCTTCTGTCCCGTCCACGGGGCTGCCAGCCATCGGACTGTGCCTTCGCGCACTTCGATCTGCTCGGGCACACTGCCCCAGGCCAGCTCCACCGTCTCCGGAAGCTTTTCCAACCGCCGCGCCGGGACATCATGACGCAGGAGAATCCCGTCGGACCCGAAGACATCCCGCAAGGCCGCAATGATGTCCGCGCGCGATGGCTCGAGTGCCGCCGAGAGCAACTGGACGACGAGCCAGCGATCGTAGCGGTCGACGATCAGTGCGGGAAGCGCGTCACCCTCGGCGTGCACGGCGCGCCACGCCGTCGCATCGATCACGGCGCGCCGGTCGCGACAGCCGGCGAGGTGCTCGCGCCACCACGCGCCGTCCACCGTCCGGTCGGAGCGTTCGAGCAGCCGGAGCCGGATCTCGGAGCTGGGAGAGCAGAGGGCCTGGCCGATGAAGCGGCCGCGGCTGTTGTCGCGCACCGAGACGATGCCGGCCTCGTCGGGCGCATCGATCACATCGCTGCGGTAGATCCATGGGTGTCCGGCGCTCCACCGCGCCGCCCCGCGCGCGCTTACCGTAGCCCAGGGCATCTTTGGCTCCTCATGCGCGAGAATCTAGCGGAACAGCTGCGGCTCCTCCTCGTCACCGACGACGCGCTGCTCGAAGGCCGCGATGCCGTCGACGTCTGCGCGGCCGCGGTGCAGGGCGGGGTGACCATGGTCGAGCTTCGCCTCAAGCACGCGAGTCCGGCCGACCTGGTGACACTTGCGCGCCGGCTCATCGCGGCGCTCACGGTACCCGTGCTCGTCAACGACCGGGCGGATGTCGCGCTCGCGGCGGGTGCGGCTGGTGTACACGTCGGTCCAGACGATCTCGCGCCGCGGCTCATTCGCCCGATTGCGCCGCCGGGCTTTGTGATCGGCGCGTCGGTCGGGACAGTTGCGGAAGTGGAGCGCGGTCTTGCCGCGGACTACTGGGGCGTGGGACCACTGCACCTGACAACCACCAAGGGCGACGCCGGCACTGCGCTCGAGCTCGAAGGGGCGCGGCAGATTCTCGCGGTCGCGGGTGCGCGACCCTGCGTGGCGATTGGCGGTGTGACGCCGGCGGATATGCTGGCAGTTGAGGCGGCTGGCTTTGCGGGCGTGGCGGTGGCGCGTGGGATTCTGGGCGCGGAGGATGTCGCCGCGGCGGCGCGGCGCTACTTCGGCTGAGCCTGCGTACTCCGATGCGCGGCCGCGCGGCGGACGCGCGCAATCGCGGCCAGATGTTCGTCGTAGGTGGTGGAGAAGACATGCTTGCCGTCAGCGCCCGCGACGAAATAGAGATAGGGGACGTGTGCCGGGGACAGCACCGCTTCGATGGCGCTCCGCGACGGATTGTTGATCGGTCCGGGTGGCAGTCCCGGATGCAGATAGGTGTTCCACGGCGACTCGACCTGATAGTCCTTGTCGTGGAGTTCGCCCTTGCGGACGCCGTCACGCACCAGATAGCCGTATTCGATGGTGGGATCGGCCTGCAGCGGCATGCCAATCCTGAGCCGGTTGCGGTACACCGCCGCGATGATCGGCCGGTCGCTGCTGTCGCCGGTTTCCGCTTCCACGATACTTGCCAGCGTCAGCAGCGCGTTCCGGTCGAGATGGGCCGCCGCGGCGCGCGCGTCCCAAGTGGAGTCCCACGTTTCGCGGCGCGCATTGAGAAAACGCACCAGCACGTCGCGCGGACGATCAAAGCCGCCAAAATCGAACGTCTCGGGCCGCAGCCATCCCTCGGCAGTCGGCGCGGCGATATGAAACTGGTGCAGAAGTGCCGTGTCAGCGGCCGCCGCCAGGAGGTCGTGCGCGGGAATGGCGAGCGTACTTTCTGCGGCGTGCGCCAAGTCAAAGAGCGTTCCGCCGGGCGGGACGGTGAGACGGTAGCGGAGTGCGGCACCGGTGCTGAGAGCTGTGAGAATGTCGCCCTCGGGTTGACCGGGATGGAACTCATAGACGCCGCTCTTGACCTGCCGATCGACGCCGGCGAGTCGAGCGCGGAGACGGAACCAGGCGGTCGAGTGGATGATGCCGTGAGCCGAGAGCGATTCGGCGGCGGTGCGGACGGTGCTTCCCGGCGGCACCGGCACCCGCTCCGGTGTGCCCGACGCGCCGCAGGCGGACAGCAGCACACCGCACGTTGTCAGGAGCGTGGCACGCGTCATCCGCCGCGCTCGCGGTGGCGCTGGTCGAGCCATTGCTGCAGCAGTTCGGCGGCGGCGAAGGCGTCGAGGTCGGACTTGAGACCTGAGGCCTGAGACCCGTGACCTGAGACGTGGAGCATGGTGAGGGTGTCGGCGGTCGAGAAGCTCTCGTCGACGAACGCGAGCGGGAGACCGGCGCGTGCGGCACAGAGCTCGCCCATCTCGCGTGCGAGGTGAGCGTGGTTGCCTTCGCGGCCGTCGTCATCGAGCGGGAGGCCCACCACCAGACCTGCGGGTGTCTGTTGCTCGACGAGTGTGAGGAAGGGCCCAAGCGGAAAGCGTTTGCCGGCTCTGCGGTGGAGGACGGCGAGCGGGCTCGCCACGAGCTGTGTCTCGTCGCTGATGGCGACGCCGATGCGTGCGGTGCCCCAGTCGAGCGCGAGAACTCGCCCGCTCACCGGAATGCTGTCCGTCCTCACGCCTCGGATCTCAGCTCTCAGGTTTCCGAGCTTATTGCGCCATCGTGGCGAAGAACTCCTTGTTGGTCTTCGTCCGCTTCATGCGCTCGAGCAGGAACTCCATGGCCTCGACCACCGGCATGTCGGCCAGGAAGTTGCGCAGCAGGTACACGCGGTTGAGCTCGTCCTTGTCGAGGAGGAGCTCTTCCTTGCGGGTGCCGGACTTGTTGATGTCGATTGCCGGGTAGATGCGCCGATCGGAGAGCCGCCGGTCGAGGACGAGTTCGGCGTTGCCGGTGCCCTTGAACTCTTCAAAGATCACTTCGTCCATGCGCGAGCCGGTGTCGATCAGTGCCGTCGCGATGATGGTGAGCGACCCACCGCCCTCGATATTGCGCGCCGCGCCAAAGAAGCGCTTGGGCTTCTGCAGGGCGTTGGCGTCGACGCCGCCCGAGAGAATCTTTCCGGAGTGCGGCACCACCACGTTGTGCGCACGCGCGAGGCGAGTGATCGAATCGAGGAGAATCACCACGTCGCGACCATGCTCGACCAGGCGCCGCGCCTTCTCGATGACCATGTCCGCGACCTGGACGTGCCGGTCGGCGGGCTCATCAAAGGTGGAGGCGATGACTTCGGCCGCCACGTTCTCCTGCATGTCGGTCACTTCTTCCGGGCGCTCGTCGATCAGCAGCACGATCAGGTAGCACTCGGGGTGATTCTCGGTGATCGCGTTGGCAAGCTTCTGCATGAGGATCGTCTTGCCGGCCTTGGGCTGGGCCACGATCAATCCGCGCTGTCCCTTGCCGATCGGCGACATCAGATCGACCACCCGCATGGAGAGGTCGTTGTTCTTCCGCTCCAGGTGAATGCGCTGGTCGGGGTAGCGCGGCTTCAGATTGTCAAACGCGATCCGGCTCTTGGTCTTGTCCGGCTCTTCGTAGTTGACGCTCTCCACCTTGAGCAGCGCGAGGTAACGCTCGCCTTCCTTGGGTGGGCGGACCTGGCCCATCACCGTGTCGCCGGTGCGCAGATCGAAGCGCTTGATCTGACTCGGACTCACGTAGATGTCGTCGGGGCCGTAGAGATAGTTCCAGTCCTGCGAGCGCAGGAAGCCATAGCCTTCGGGGAGAATCTCCAGCACCCCCTCACCGCGGATCACGGTGTCCTTGTCGAGCAGCGATTGCTCGATGCGGAAAATCAGGTCCTGCTTGCGGAGGCCTGAGTAGTTGGTGATGTTGAGTTCCGCCGCGAGCACGTGCAGCTCAGCGATGGACTTCTGTTTCAGTTCGGCGATGTCCACTGATCTCTCCGGATCGGGTCCTTCCGGCTGTGCAGGGCGATGCGTCTGGGCCGGAGTGACAGAGCTGCGATAGGGTGGGGTGTCAACGCGTCTGGCGTATGAGACTCGCGCGGCATGCGCGGAAGAAGCGAATGGGGATCGTGCGGAACTGCGAGGAGCAGAGGATACGAACAACGCAATCCCGCGTCAAGTGCACGGATGAATGATCCGCGCCAGTTCCTGAGCGCGTGGCGCGCCGTGTCCCTTGCCGGAACGCGCGACGTGGTCGATGGCGTGGTCGCCCCGGCCCATCGGACGCCCAGCCCCGAACTCGCCGCCGCACTCGGCGAGTGGCCCGGCACCTGGTACTGGGCTGCCCCCGACCACTCACGCCTGGTCCTCGTCAAAGGCTCCGCGCCCAGCCGGCCCGAGCGCTGGCTCTGGCACGGCGCCCTGCTGGTTCTCACGATCATCTGCACCCTCGGCGCCGGCGCGATTCTGGCCGGGCACCTTCGCCCGCCGGCTCATTCGGGTGTGCTGGGCGCCCTGGCCGGCTGCGGCGAGTTTGTCCTTTTTCTGGTCCACGGTGGCTGGCAGGTGCTGCCGACGGGCTGGACCTTTGCGGCCCCGCTCCTCGCCATTCTGCTGATTCATGAAGGGGGCCACTACGTGGCTGCCCGACGCTATTCCATAGATGTATCGCCGCCGTATTTCATTCCCGTTCCCCCGAATCTGTCGCCGATCGGCGGCATGGGCGCGTTCATCCGCCTCCGCAGTCCCGTCTATGATCGGCGGCAGCTCCTGGACGTGGGAGCCGCCGGTCCGTTGGCCGGGTTTGTGGCCGCATTTCTGGTGTTGATCTGGGGATACCATCTGTCCCACCGCGCAACTTTCCCCTATCCGGGATCGCCGACGGTTCTCCTTTTTGCAGGGCAGCCCTTTTTTCTTGGGGATTCGTTGCTGACCACCTGGCTCCGCGACTGGCTCGTGCCGGGAGGCGGACCGGTGGTGATCTCGCCCCAGGCGTTCGCCGGCTGGGTGGGAATGTTCATCACCGGAGTCAATCTGGTGCCGCTGTCGCAGCTGGATGGCGGCCACATTGCCTACGGCATCCTGGGAAAGCATCAGCGCATTCTCGCGCTGCTGGTGGCCGCGGTGCTCCTGGTGCTCGGCCGGAATGCGGCGATGTGGTACGTCTGGGTGGGGCTTACGTTCATCATAGGCGGCGGAAAATGGTCCCATCCGCCGGTGGTGGTGCCCGATTTGCCGATTCCGCGGCGTGCGGTCCTTGTCGGACTCGCGTGCCTGGCGGTCCTCGCGCTTACTTTTGTTCCGGTTCCATTTCTTGGCTGAGCCAGAAGGGATGCCATGTCCGAGATCGACAAGGTGTCACACGCCCGCCACCAGCTGGCCAATCCTCTCGCCGCCGTACTCGCGGAGATTCAGCTCGTGCTGATGAGCGATGCGCCGCTGGACGAGGAAACCCGACGCGCACTGCAGGAGATCGAGCGTCAGGCGCTCCGCATGCGTGAGATTCTCAAAGAATTGAAATAGGCTGACCCCACAGCCGTTGTACCCGTTGAGGAGTCCCATGACACACCGTTTTGCCTTCCGCCTTCTTGCTGCGAGCCTCGCGACGGTGCCGGTCGCGCTCGCGGCGCAGACCACCACGCGTCCGGCGGCAACGACCGCGGCTGCCGCACCGCGGGCGACCGCTGCGTGGCCACAACGCGCGATCCGGCATGATATTCCGCTGACGAACATGATTCTCCGCGCCTTTGCGGCGGGGACGCGCGATTCGAGCGGCCGGCCGGGGAAGAACTACTGGGAAATCTTCAACGATTACGCGATCAACGCGCGCTTCGATCCGCCGACGTCGACGGTGTCCGGGCACGAAACGATCACCATTCACAACAACAGTCCCGGGCCCATGAGCGACATCGAGATGCGGCTCGACCAGAATCTCTTTGCGGCCAATGTGCCCAAGGCGGAAATGGTCACCGATATCACCGATGGCATGGTCGTGACCAAGCTCGTGGTCAACGGCACGTCGCTCGACGTGAACAAGCCGGCGCCGGCAGCGGGTCGTGGCGGCGGCCGAGGTGGCGCGGCCGATCCCAATGCCCCGCGCCCGACGTCAATCGTGTGGAGCGGGACCAGCGGACTCAACCTGACCACTGTGCGCATCAATCTCGCGTCACCGATCCCCGCGGGCGGCACCGGCACGATCGAGGCCGAGTGGCACTTCAAGGTGCCGCGGTCGGATCCGCCGACGCGCGGCATCCGGATGGGAAGCTGGGGCGATTCACTCTATCAGGTCGGGCAGTGGTATCCACGCGTGACCGTCTATGACGATCTGCGTCAGGGCGGCTGGGACACTGATCCGTACCTGGGCCCTTCCGAGTTCTACAACAATCTCGGCCACTATGACGTGCACCTGAACGTCCCGTCGGGATGGCTGGTGGGCGCGACCGGCGTGCTGCAGAACCCGCAGGACGTCTACACCGCCGATGAGCGCGAGCGCCTGACGCACGTGCTCGCATCGGATTCACAGCAGGTGATTCTTGCTCCGGGCAATTTTGGGCCCGGCAAGGCGACCGCTGCGGGCGGCATGCTCGACTGGCACTTTGTGGCCGACACGGTGGGTGACGTGGCGTGGGCCACGTCACGGGCGTTCGAATGGGACGCCACGCGCGCCGACATTCCCGGCAAGGGCTACATCCCGATCTACATCATGTTCCTGCCGGGCCATCAGAACTTCAAGGCACAGGGTGCGGCCGGCCGGCATGCGCTCGAGTTCTACTCCAAGCTCTGGATGCCGTACACCTTCCCGTCGCTGACGCAGGTGGATGGCCCGGAAAACGGCATGGAGTATCCGATGTTCATCATGGCGTCGGGTTCCACCGACCATGAGATCGGGCACCAGTGGTGGCCGATGATGGACAACACGAACGAGACCTGGTACGGCTTCATGGACGAAGGCTTCAACAACTGGATGAACACTCTCTCGCGCGCGGACCTGCAGGCCAACGGCCGCGGCGGCCGCGGTGGTGGTGGTGGTGGCGGAGGCCGCGGCGGAGCGCCGTGTACGCCATACGCAGCCATTGCAGCGCCGGGCGGTACGGCGACGGAAAACTGTTCGGGCCAGAGCTACGGGCGCGTCAGCGGCAACGAAGCCGAAGCGCCGTTGATGTGGGATGCCAACTACGGCGGTCCGGCGTATCAGACGCAAGCGTACACCGTTGCCGGTCCGATGCTTTCGATGCTCGGCGGGATCGTCGGCGACTCGGCCGTCTGGTCGGCGATGAGCGGCTACTCCAAGGCATGGCGCTTCAAGCATCCGTCGCCGTGGGACTACGCGTTCTACATGAGCAACGCGCTGCACAAGGATCTGGGCTGGTTCTGGTACTACTGGCTCTTCACCACCGAATCGGTGGACGGATCGATCGCGAGCGTCACCACGGTAGGTCCGCGCACGGCGGTCACGGTGCGCGAGGATGGACAGATGCCCTCGCCGGTGATGCTGGCGGTGCAGTTCGCCGCCAAGGGACTGCCAATCCATCAGATGACCAACAGCCGGATGATCGACAGCAATACCGCGCTGGTGACCTATCCGGTGGATGTGTGGTGGAACGGCAGCAAGACCTTTGTGGCGCGCCTGGATTTTGGTGGGCGCAAGATCGAGAAGATCACCTTCGATCCGTTCGGCCGTTTTCCCGATCACAACGCGGCTGACAATGTCTGGCCGCGCGACACGACGGCTGCGCCGGCGGGTCGCGGTGGCCGGCGAGGCCGCGGCGGAGAGTAGCTCCTGACATTGTCCGGAGTGTTGCACCGCTCGACCTGGGTGCGACACTCCGGATGACAGGATCCGGCCCCATGGCCGGGATGCCGGGTGTATCTGCCTGACGGTCACTCGTCCCCCACTCCCGTATGGGGACACCCGTTCTGACGCCGCCGCCGCACCATCACCATCATCGCCGCCGCTCGCTCCACAAGCGGCTGCTGCACCGCCTCCGTTCCCGCACGGAGCCCACATGGCGGCGCAGACTCTACTGGATCGTCGGGATCGCACTTGTCCTGCTGGCTGTCGAAGCGGCCGGGATTCTCCGTACCGCGTCGCACTGATGGTGATAGCTTGTTGGGGTGCGCCGCTCCGCAATTTCCATCTGGCCCACGGCGGATTACGCCGCCTCCGCCGCTGACGCGATCTGCGCGCTGATCCGCACGGCGATCACCGCGCGTGGCAGCTGCAGCGTGGCGCTCTCCGGCGGCAATACCCCCGCGCCGGTCTACCGCGCGCTGGCGCGGAGCCCGGACCTGTCCTGGCCCAATGTCGCCATCTTCTTTGGCGACGAGCGCGCCGTGCCACCGACCGACCCCGCCAGCAATTTTCGCATGGCTTCCGAGTCCTTGCTCGATCAGGTGCCATTGAGCGCCAACCAGGTGCACCGGATGGAAGCGGAACGGCCCGATCGCGACGCGGCAGCCGCGGCCTACGCGGCGATCCTGCCTGACCGCTTTGATCTGATGCTGCTTGGTCTGGGTGACGATGGCCACACCGCTTCGCTCTTTCCGCATGCACCCACGTTGACGGAACGGCTGCTGCGCGTGGTCCCGGCTGCTGGCCCCACGCCTCCCGTGCATCGCCTGACCGTTACACCTCCCGTGCTTGCCGCCGCGCGCGCGACGGTCGTTCTTGTGACCGGACCGGACAAGGCGGCGATGGTAGCGCGCGTGCTGGAAGGACCCGACATTCCCGACACGCTCCCTGCGCAACTGGTGCGCGGCGGGGCATGGTTTCTCGATGACACCGCGGCGAGCATGCTGCGGACAAAGGACGGACACTGATGCAGCTCGCGATGATCGGTCTTGGCCGCATGGGCGGCAACATGGTGGAACGCCTTCGCAACGGCGGCCACGACGTGGTGGTCTATGATCGCAGCGCCGACGCGGTTGCGGCGGCCGTTGGCAAGGGAGCGCACGCCGCCGGTGATCTGGCGGATGTCTGCCGCCAGCTCAAGGGACCGCGCATCGTCTGGGTCATGGTGCCGTCGGGCGATCCCACCGAACAGACGATCGTCACCCTCAGCGGACTCCTCGCCAAGGGCGACATCGTCATTGACGGCGGCAATTCCAACTTCCACGACTCGATGCGGCGCGCGCAAATGCTCGCGGGCAAGGGGATCGAGTTCATCGACGCCGGCACCAGCGGCGGCGTCTGGGGACTCGAGGTGGGGTATTGCCTCATGGTGGGTGCAAGCGAAGCCGCATTCGCGACCTGCGAGCCGATCTTCCGGACCCTCGCGCCCAAGGACGGCTACGCGCGGATGGGGCCGCCCGGCTCGGGCCACTACGTCAAGATGATTCACAACGGCATCGAGTACGGCCTGCTGCAGGCATATGCCGAGGGTTACGAGATCCTGCACGCGTCCAAGGACTTCACGCTTGATCTGCACCAGATCGCGGGACTCTGGAATCAGGGCAGCGTGGTGCGATCCTGGCTCAATGAGCTGGCGGAGCGCGCGTTTGCCAAGGACGGCGATCTGGCCGATCTGCGGGGCTACGTCGAGGATTCGGGTGAAGGACGCTGGACGGTGGACGAGGCGATGCATCTCGACGTACCGGCGCCGGTGATCACATTGTCGTTGCTGGCACGGTTCCGCTCGCGACAGCAGGAATCCTTCTCCGCCAAGGTCATTGCGGCACTGCGCAACGAGTTTGGCGGCCACGCGGTCAAGAAGGCATGACGGGGACGATTGCGATTCCGCTGCAGGTGACCGGAGAAGGCCCGGTGCTGCCAGGGCGGCTCCGCCGCGCTGATCCGTGCATTGTTGTCATTTTTGGCGCCAACGGCGATCTGTCGCATCGCAAGTTGATTCCCGCACTCTTCCAGCTTGCCATCGACGGTGCGATTCCGGACGATTTTGCCATCATCGGCGTGGACCGCGACGCGCTCGATGATGCGACCTTCAAGGCCGGCATGCGCAGCGCCGCCGCGGGAGTCGCCGCGGGCAGCAGCGGGCGGGACGAGATCTGGGCGCGCTTTGAAGCACGGCTCTCCTATCTGCACGGTAATCTTGACGACACCGCCACCTACGCGGCGCTGCAGCAGCGGCTCGTTGCGGTCGATGCAACTCTCAAGCAGGTCGACGGCCATCTCTTCCATCTGGCATTGCCGCCAAGTCTTTACGGGCCGGTGATCCAGCATCTGTCCGCGAGTGGTGTCCTGCCGCGCACCGTGGAGGCGAGCCAGCGGCCGTGGTCGCGGGTGATCATCGAAAAGCCGTTCGGCCACGATCTGGGCAGCGCGCGTGCGCTCAATGCCGTGGCCCGCGCGGCCATGGGCGAGCATCAGATCTTCCGGATCGATCATTACCTTGGCAAGGAAACCGTGCAGAACATGCTGGTGCTTCGCTTTGCCAACTCGATCTTTGAGCCGATCTGGAACCGGCATCACATTCACCATGTGCAGATCACCGCCGCCGAGGATCTGGGTGTGGAACACCGGGGTGTGTACTACGAAGAGGCCGGTGTGGTGCGCGACATGTTCCAGAACCATCTCCTGCAACTGCTGACGCTCACCGCCATGGAGCCGCCGACCGCGTTCCGGGCCGATGCCGTGCGCGACGAGAAGGTGAAGGTGCTGCACGCCATCCGGCCGATCGCCTCGGAGGACATGCATGTCTCCGCGGTGCGCGGCCAGTACGGCGCCGGCATGATTGGCGGCGCACCGGTATCCGGTTACCGTGAAGAGCCGCACGTGTCGCCCGAATCGAACACGCCGACCTATGCCGCGATCCGTTTCATGGTCGACAACTGGCGCTGGCAGGGTGTCCCGTTCTTTCTGCGGTCCGGCAAGCGAATGCCGGCGCGCAGCACCGAAATCGCGATCGAATTCCGCCGTCCGCCGCATCTGATGTTTCCGATCGGACAGGGCCAGTCGTTCGAGACCAACGTGCTGGTGATCCGCATTCAGCCGTCGGAAGGCGTCGCACTCTGCTTTGAGGTCAAGATGCCGGGCGTCGACATGCGCATGGCGTCGGTGAACATGGACTTCGACTACCACGACGCCTTTGGTGCGAGCACGCACGATGCCTACGAAACGCTGCTGCTCGATTGCATGACGGGTGAAGCGACGCTCTTCACGCGCAGCGACGAAGCCGAAGCGGCGTGGGAGACGCTCGATCCGCTGCTGGCGCACTGGGAATCGAGCATGCCGCAGCACTTTCCCAACTATGCTGCCGGAAGCTGGGGTCCAGCCGTCGCCGACGAGCTGATTGCCCGCGTGGGCGCGCGCTGGCGTCGGCCGGCAGGCACATGAGCATGCACGGCGACTCGGTGCGCGCGGCGGTGCTCGACGCACCCGACGCCGATCCGCGGGTGGTGCGCTTTCCGCTCCCCACGCTGACGCCCCGTTCGGCGCTCCTCTCAACGCTCTATTCCGAAGTGTGCGGCACGGACGTGCATATCTGGCACGGCAAGGTGCCGGGTGTGCACTACCCGATGATTCCGGGCCATGTGACGGTGGGAACGCTGGCGGCCATGAGTGGCCCGATGACCGATCTTGCGGGTGAGTCGTTCAAGGAAGGCGACGTGGTCACCTTCCTCGACGTGCACGAGACCTGCAATCACTGCTACCAATGCCTGGTGGCCAAGCAGACCACGCGCTGTCCGCATCGCCGCGTGTACGGCATCACGTACGACGTGCGCGACGGACTTCTCGGTGGCTGGTCCGAGGTGGTCTGGCTCAAGCCCGGGCTCAAGCTGGTCCGGATTCCCAAAGGCCTCGATCCGGAAACATTCATTGGCGGCGGCTGTGGACTGGTGACCGCCATTCACGCGATCGATCGCGCCGAAATTCGGCTGGGACAGACGGTGGTCGTGCTTGGAGCGGGGCCGGTCGGTCAGTCGATCGTAGCACTTGCCGCGCTCAGCGGGGCGGGGCAGGTGGTTGCGATCGGCGGGCCGGCGGATCGGCTGGCGTTTGCCCGGCGGATGGGCGCCACGCACACGATCGGCCTCGACATTCCGCCGACTGATCGGGCCGCGGCGGTACGTCTGCTCACCGGTGGTCGCGGTGCCGATGTCGTGATCGAAGCCGCAGGCGCTCCCGAAGCGGTCACCCAGGCACTCGATCTGGTGCGCGACGGCGGTCGGGTGGCGGTATGCGGTCAATACGCCGACAACGGCGACGCCTCATTCAATCCGCACCGGCACATCAATCGCAAGCAGGTGGAACTGCGCGGCGTATGGGGATCGGACTATTCGCACTTCCACCGGGCGGTGGAATTTGCCGCGCACTTTGGCGGAAAGGTCCCGTGGCGCGAACAGGTCTCGGGAAGTTATGGGCTCGAGCAGGTGAAGGACGCGTTGCAGGCGGTCGAACAGCAGCGGGTGCTCAAGGCGCTCGTGGTGCCGGGGCGCTGACGCCCCGGTCGCGGAATCCTTGTCTGTCTACTTCCCGTTGTACAGCGTGGGAAACTTCTTCTTGAGTGCTTCGACCTTGGGCTTGTCGTTGTACACGATGTAGGGGTACGTCGGGTTCGCGTCGTAGAATCCCTGGTGATACGACTCGGCCGCGTAGAATGCCTTGAACGGCGTCACTTCCGTGACGATCGGCTTGCTCCACACCTTGTTGCGCGTCAGCTCCGCGATATACGCCTGCGCCTGGGCCTTCTGCGTGGCGTTCCGCACAAAGAGCGCGGAGCGGTATTGCGTCCCGTCGTCGGGTCCCTGGTGATTGAGCTCGGTCGGGTCGAGCGCGACGCCAAAGAAGACCTTGAGCAGCGTGTTGTACGTCACCCTGGCCGGATCGTAGATCACTTCCACGGACTCGGCGTGCCCGGTGTTCCCGGTGCTCACGTCGTCATAGCTCGGGCGCACGGCGGTTCCGCCGGAAAATCCCGAGACGGTAGCCGTGACACCGGTCACTCGTTCAAAGACTGCCTGGATGCCCCAGAAACAGCCACCGGCAAAGACGGCGGTGTCGCGCGTGGCGGCGGGGCGCGCTGGCGCCTGCGCGATTGCGTTTGATGCGACAGCGGCAACAAGGGTCAGGGTGGCAAGGGCGGTGATTTTCACGAAAGCTCCGGAGCGAGTGGTTCCAGTGTTCCCGGTATAACGAAGTACCGATCATAGTGGTTCCGGCAACCGGGATTGAACGGGGCCGCGCAGGCCGGGCAGCGGTCGCCACTGGCGAAATAGGCGTGAATGGAGATCTCTGTGCCGCAGGCGCCGCAGCGGAGGGCCGCCTGGTCCCATTCCGACGCCGGCCAGCGGCCGATGGGGTGGTCCGCCAAGGCCTGGTGGCATTCGGCGCAGGCGTAGAACTCGCCGCAACAGTGCATCCGGATGGCGACAATGTCGAGCGCCGAGCGATAATGGAGGCACCGGCTGGCGGCATCGATCTCGATTCCCCGGACGATGGGGCGGGCGTCGGCGGTCATTCCCCAAGCTAACCGCGATGCTTTCCCAGCGGCCGAGGTGCCATTGTCCGACGATCCGGCGGAAGGAATGCCAAACCACGCGGCACTGGTCGATCTGGCTCAGCGCCTCTCCCCGTTGCTGCGCTTTGGGACGTCGTCCTGGAACTATCCGGGATGGCGCGGGCTGATCTATTCGCGGGACTATCCCGGGAGCGGAGCCGGGGCGGCGATGCTGGGGGAGTATGCGCAGTGGCCGCTGGCCCGCACCGTGGGTGTTGACGCGTTCTTCTATGCGCCGCCGCAGCCCAAGGCGCTGGACCAGTACGCCGCGGTGCTTCCGGCGGACTTCCGGTGCGTGAGCAAGGTGTGGGACCGGATTACCACGCACACCTTTGTGAATCCGCGCGACCGGGCGCGCCAGGGCGAACTCAATCCCGATTGGCTCAACGCGGAGCTGTTCGAGCGCGACGTGCTCACACCAATGCGCGAGCATTTTTTGCCGCACACCGGTCCATTCGTGCTCGAGTTCACCAGCGTCGCGCGGCAGGCGATGACGTCGGCGGCGTTCGCCGCACGTCTCGACGCGTTCTTTGGTGCGCTGCCGATGGATATGCGCTACGCGGTGGAACTCCGCAACGCCGAGTTGCTGACACCGGAATACTTTGCCGTGCTCCGCAATCACGGTGTCGCGCATGTCTACAACGCCTGGACGCGCATGCCGACCATTGGCGAGCAGATGGCGATGCCGGACACGATTACGGCGGACTTTCTGGTGTCGCGCGCGCTGTTGCGGCAGGGACGCACCTTTGCCGAAGCGGTCGATGCGTTTGCGCCGTATGACCGGATTCGCGAGCGCAATCCCAGGCTGCGAGCCGATCTGATTGCATTGGCTCGGCTGGCAATTGCGCTCCGGATTCCTCTGTACGTTCTCATTGGCAATCGCACCGAAGGCTGCTCGCCACTCACGATAGCGGCGATCGTGGAGCAGCTGGTGATCGCCGGCGGGAGTTGATCGCGATCAGTTCGGTGAAGGCTCACCCCACGCTGCGCAGATCCGGGCACAATCACGGCAGATCTTGCTGCATTGCTCCATGACCACGTCGTGCCCGTCCACCCGGTCGCACGAGTCCGCACACCGCCGGCAGATTTCTTCACATGCGGCGCAGGTCCGCTCAAAAACGTCCGAGCCGCGGAGCATGAGATCTGCCGTGGTGAGGCAGAGCTGTGCGCAATCGCGCAGGATGCGGAAGTGCGCCGGCTGCGCATGGCGCCCGCCACGCATGAGACAATGCGAGACGGTCGCTTCGCAGGTGGCATGACAGTCGAGGCAAAGGCCGATCAGCCGCTGGACCTCGGCAGGCGCGTGTGGCACGTCTTCCATCGGAAGCTTTCCCCCGGGATACGGCGGCCTCAGCGCAATAGTGAACGCACGCGGTGTGCGGCTATCCATGTTAGACGAACGGCAGAAGGGCGGCTGTACACCGGGCCGTTCGCGTGTGGTCAATGGGCAGTCGATGTTGATTCCTGATGGTTGATTGTGCGGCGGAGACCAGCGGCGGCGTCCCCTTCCACAAGTCCAACAGGAGCGCGGTATGTCGTTGCATGGAATCCCGGCGCGCGCCGGTCTCGCGATGGTCGCTCTACTTGCGGCGTCGGCGTGTTCGTCGACTTCATTGGTCAACATGTGGAGGGATCCGAGCTACCCCCGCCAGCCGCTCAGGAATGTGCTGGTCGTCACGCTGCGCAAGGATGCGGCGTCTCGGCGGATCTGGGAAGACGGATTTGTGAGCGCACTCAAGGCGCACGGCGTCACGGCGACGCCGTCGTATCAGCTCTTTCCCAACGCCGATCCGGACACGACACAGCTGACGGACCTGGTGGCGCATCGCGGCTTTGACGCGGTGCTGGTGGCGCACCGCACCGGGGTGGACACGCAGGTGACGTACGTGCCGGGGTACCGGACCGATGTTCCCTATCCAGGTGTTTCGCCGTGGACTGGCCACTACTTCTTCTACTATCAGCGGATCTATGCGCCAGGATACGTGGAAGCGGACCGGGTCGTCCGCTACGAGACGGATGTCTGGATGACGGCGAACGGGGGCCGGCTCGTGTGGAGCGGCGTGACGGAGAGCTTCAATCCGTCGTCCACTCAGGATGTGAACCATGAGATCGCCAGCGACATCGTGCCGGAGCTGGTTCGCCAGCGGATAATGGCTTCGCACTGAGGCGTTGACAACCCCGAAAACCGGCCCATACTCCATCGTATTGCTGATATTCTCCCTGCTGTCCAAGGAGTTCGCATGCGTCGTGGAGTAATTCTGGCCGTGGCCCTGGGCGTGCTGAGCGGTGTTTCGTGTGCTCACTCCAGCAAGACCACGCCGGCGGCGGCGCCCACGCCGGCGCCCGGCGCCGGAGCGGCCGCGAACACCGCCAACCGCACACCTCCGCCGGCTGCTCCGCCGGTTGCCCCACCGACGACGGTCGCGCAGAACGGTCCGCCCAATGGCGGGCCGCCCAACGGTCCGCCGGGTGGCCGCGGTTTTGGACGGCCGCAGTTGACGCCCGAGCAGCGCGCTGCGCACCGTGACTCGATGACGGCCATCCGTGCCGGAGCGGTCCAAGAGGTGATGGCGTCGATCGCGGGTTATGAGACCAAGCGCGCTGGAGATGTGTTCAAGAATCTCAAGCTGCTGCAGGATTCGTCGGCGGAGACCGTGGTGAAGATGATGGACCAGACGTTCGGTCGCGGGTTGGGCGTCAGCTGCAGCCAGTGCCATGTGCCGGGGCAGTGGGCCGACGATTCCAAGCAGGCCAAGCAGACGGCTCGCGTGATGCTCGAGATGGTCAACATGATCAACACCACAGAGCTCAGCAAACTCGGCAACAACGGTCGGTCACCCAAGATCAACTGCGTGACCTGTCATCGCGGGAACACCAACCCGGGCAGCGCGCTCCTTCCCTGAGCGAAGGCTCGCTCGCCGAGCGGTGGTCTGCTGTCAACCGACGCCCCGTCAGCTGCTGACGGGGCGTTCGCCTAGCCAGGCGAGTGCGGTGGGTCGATCGTGCTCGGCCAGCCGGAATCGAATGATCGCGGTTTGCTCGAGGTGGCGCACCATCTCGTCGAGATCGTCGGTGATCAGCAGCAGATCGAGATCCTTGGCACCGATCGAGCCGGCGGCTGTCATGTCGTTGAGAAACACGCGCAACGGTTCCCAGTATTCCGTCCCCACCACCACAATCGGAAACGGATCGACCTTGCCGGTCTGCACCAGTGTGAGCGCTTCAAAGAGCTCGTCCATGGTGCCCATGCCGCCCGGTACCGCCACGAACGCATAGGAGTACTTGAACAGCAGCACCTTGCGCACAAAGAGGTGATCGCAAGTGACCCAGCGATCGAGGTAGGCATTGGGTGCCTGCTCAGACCGCAGCCGGATGTTGCATCCTACCGATGGACCGCCGGCGTCGCGCGCGCCGCGATTGGCGGCTTCCATCAGGCCTGGACCGCCGCCCGTCATGATCGTGAAACCCATGACGCTCAGACGCCGGCCCACTTCGCGCGCCAGCGTGTAATACGGGTGGCCTTCATGAAAGCGCGCCGAGCCGAATACGGTGACGCACGGCCCGACAAAATGGAGGACCCGGAAACCGCGCAGGAAATCCCACACGGTGCCCAGCAGGAGCATGAGCTCGCGGGTGCGCGAATGCGGCCCCGAGAGGAGGGCGCGCTCGGGAGACGGTGGCGCCGGTACCGCGGGCGCCGCGACGTCAGAAGGTGAGGTCAAATTGTCCATTCGTGACCGTGGCGTTGCCTGTGCTGGCCACGCCGACGAAGGAGAAGGTGCCCGCGATGTGGGTGGAATCATACGCGGTGAAAATCACCGAGCCGCTGCCGCCCGACGCCGCACTGCTGTAGACGTTGGTGCCAAGCGTGAGGATCGCGTTGCCGCCATGGGCGTCGGTGTTGGCAAGGGAGAACGTGCCGACGCTGATGTTGCCGACGGCAAAGGTGATCGACGTGATGTTGGTAGTGCCGAGCACTTGCTCGCCAACGATGCTGATGATGTTGCCGCTCACGGTGGCGCGAGAAATGTAGCTGGCGCTGAAGGCCGATCCGTTGACGGTGGCGGTCATGGTGCCGTGCACGTTCGTATTATTGCCGTTGTTGTTATTGCTGCCGGTGGGAGTGCTGCTGCCGCCGCAGGCGGCAAGCGCCAGCGCGGAAAGGAACAGAACGGACCGTGACTGAGTGCGCATGGAATATTCTCCGGAGGTGGGAAGCGAACTACGCTGACTGACCAGTATTGCAGAGCAGGTCGACAAACCAGCGTGTACGCACATCGAAGGGCTTGCCGCCACGAATGCGGTCAAGCTCAATGGGCCGCAGGATGTTGTCACGTTCTTGGTCCTCGCCAACCACACCGCTGATGCCGTCGAGTGCGGTGCGCGCCGCGAGCGCCGTGGAGCGCGCAATCAGGTCGAGGTCTTCCGCGTTGGCGGGGGCGGAGCGGGCAAAGTAGCCGCTCTTCTGCACCAGCGTCTTGGCGGCGCCAATACGCGTGGCGAATTCGCGCGCAAACCATGCACCAGGATTGACCGCGTCGAGCTTGGGGTGGCCGAACGCGTCGAGCGGCACCGCTTCGCCGCGCGCCTGCATGTCCCGCACGATGCTCGCGACACCGGCGCCTTCCGCCACAAAGAGATTGACGCAGCCCAGGCGATCCATCACGCCGGTCAGGCGCACCGCTTCGGCGGCGAGGTCGATGTCGAGTTCGGGGAGATAGACGCCATGAATGTCGTGCACGTCTCGCGTGACGCCGAGGGCCGGCACAAAGCTCCGCTCTGCCAGCCGCTCGCGATAGCGCGCCGCCGTGGCCGCGGTGAGCCAGCCGCAGCCGCGACCCATCACCTCGTGCACGAGCAGCATGCGTGGATTGGCGCTGTGCTCCGCCACCACGTTGTCGAAGAAGCGCGCGCCCTGGTCCGCGGCGGTCGCAGCCCCCAGGCTCTGCCGGATGGGGTAGACGTCATTGTCGACTGTCTTGGGAAGACCCACGACCACGAGTGGCCGGCCCGCTTGGGCCATGAATGCCGCAAGGTCGGCCGCCGCGGTGTTGGTGTCGTCGCCGCCGATGGTATGCAGGATGTCGACGCCATCGGTGGCGAGTTGCTCCATCGCCACACGGCGCGGATCGTCACCGGCCTGAATGAGTCCCTGCTTGAGACAGTCGGCGGCGTTGGTGAGTCGCACGCGGCTGCTGCCGATCGGACTGCCGCCCAGGCGGTGCAGCAGGTGTGCATCCCGGCGTGCTTCGGGAGAGACCACGACGCTGTCGCCGGCGAGCAGACCGCGATAGCCGTGGCGATAGCAGCGAATGGCAACGTGCGGGGCGAGAGCCGTGTACTGCTCGATCAGCCCGCCAACCGCGGACGACAGGCAGGGCGCGAGCCCCCCCGCCGTGAGGATTCCGACCGTACCAGGCGTTCGCATATCACAAAGCTAGACGGCGGTGTTATTCTCGGCGACTCACCGGGGAGTGCAATGCAGATCCTGACCACGGAACGCCTGGCCGTGCGGCATCTGGAGGCCCGAGACGCCGACTTCCTGGTGGCGCTCCTCAACGAGCCATCGTTCCTGCGATTCATTGGTGACCGCGGTGTGCGCACGCCGGTCGACGCCCTGCGCTGGCTCGCCGACGGCCCGCTGACGAGCTACGCTGCCCACGGCTTCGGGCTTTCGATGGTGGAGCGGCGCGACACGGACGAGTCGATCGGCATCTGCGGCCTGCTCAAGCGCGACACGCTCGATGATGTCGATCTGGGCTTTGCCTACCGTCCGGCGTTCTGGAAGCACGGGTACGCGATCGAGGCCGGTCGAGCGATGCTTGGCTACGCTCAGCGCGACAAGGCATTGCAGCGTGTTGTCGCGATCACATCGCTCGACAATGACGCGTCAATCCGCGTGCTCACGCGTCTCGGGTTCCAGTTCGAGCGGTTGGTGCGCCTGACGGAGGGCGCGGAAGAACTGCGGCTCTTTGGTGTTGATCTCGCCGCTACCAGTCCGTCGGCTGATAGTCCTTGAGGAACTGGCCCCACACATGCACGCCGGTATTGATCCCGCTGATGATGGGATCGACAATCCGCGCGGCGCCATCGATAATGTCGAGCGGCGGATGAAAGCGATGCTCGGCGATCTTCCGCGCCGCGTGCTCCGCGGGATCTTCGTCGGTCACCCAGCCCGTGTCGACGCTGTTCATGTGAATCCCGTCGCCCTGGTAGTCTGTGGCGGCAGTGCGCGTCATCATGTTGAGCGCGGCCTTGGCCATGTTGGTGTGCGGGTGGCGCGTCGTCTTGAACTTGCGATAGAACTGGCCTTCGACCGCGGACACGTTGACAATGTGCTTGTCGCGCTCCGCCGTGCGCAGCATCAACGGCTTGAGGCGTGCGTTGATGATGAACGGTGCGACCGCATTGACCAACTGGACTTCCAGCAATTCCACCGACGGCACCTCGGCCATCAGCAAACGCCATGAGTTGCGATCGCGCAGGTCGATCTGCTGCAGGTCCTGATCGAGTTGTCCCACGGGAAAGAGGTCGTGTGACGCGCGCTCTTCGTCGGGCAGCAGCGGAATCTGCGACAATGCCGCGGCGTGCGTCAGACCGGCCACAGCGGAAAGGCCGCGCTCGAGCGGTGCGGGCGCGTGCCCGCCTTCAGGAAGCAGGTGATAGCCCCGCAGCCCTTCGTAGCGCCCGACCAGGCGGCGCGTGGCTTCCGGCATGGTGCTCAACGACGCGGCTTCGTCTGCCATCATGTGTTGATAGAACCCGGGCGGACGGCGCACGGTCTGACAGGCGTTGTTGATGATGAAGTCGAGGCGGTCGTGCGTCGCCAGCATTTCGTGGCAGAACGCTTCAACGCTCGGCGTGTGACGGAGATCGAGGCCGAAGATCTCGACGCGATCGCCCCACTCGGCAAAGTCCGGCTCCGCCGCGTAGCGCGTAGCCGAATCGCGCGGAAAGCGTGTAGTGACAATCAGCCGTGCGCCACAGCGCAGCAGCTTGAGCCCGGCCTGATATCCGATCTTGACGCGGCCGCCGGTGAGCAGGGCCACGCGGCCGCGGAGATCGGCGAGCTCGGTACGTTTGGCAAAGTTGAACGCCGCGCAGCTCGGACAGAGCTGATCGTAGAAATGATGGAGGCGGTTGAAGTCGGCCTTGCAGACGTAGCAGTGCTGACGGCCGAGGGGCGGAGCTGCCGGTTCTGCGTTGTCGATCTCCTGCTGCTCGAAGTTTTCCGGCGGAAAGACATTGGGCGTAGTAAAGACCGCCTGGCGCCGCAGGGTACGGATGCCGGTCGCGGCCAATGTCGTTTCTTCCTTCTCGATGCGCTCGGCCTTGCGGCGACGGCCCATCGCCTTGACCAGAAGGCGGCGGGCGGTGGGGTCGGGGTTGTAGACGCGGCCGGCGGCGTTGATCAACCGGTGGCGGGCCTCCATCGGGACGCCGGACAGGACGCCACGATTCGAATCGATACGCTCGAGTAGCTCCGTGGCTTTGCGGATCTGTTCGATGAGGTCGGAGTCGGGGGTGCTTGCCATGGGGGCCAAGGCTAATCGGTAAGAGGACGGCTTTCGAGGCCGTGCCGAATGCTTTATAGTTGCGTGGCTCCGGCGGACGCCCACTATCCGGCCGGGCAGGAGACCCGAACCCATGAAATCGCATCACTTCCGGCTGCTGGCCGCCGCGGCGCTCGTCACGGGCGCGGCCATAGGTCGTGCCGCCGCGCAGGCTCCCCAGGCCGTCGATTACGCGCCGGCCGACGTGACGTTCATGCAGGGCATGATCTACCACCACGCGCAGGCCGTTGCGATGGCGGACTGGGCGAAGAGCCACGGTGCCAGTGACCGCGTGACACTGTTTTGCAAGAAGGTGGCGCTCACGCAGTTCGGCGAGATCAAGCTGATGCAGGGCTGGCTCGCAGACCGGGGCCTGGATGTGCCGGATCCGCT
>DATAVM010000111.1:0-2322 GCA_036267775.1 Gemmatimonadales bacterium | reverse complement strand
CAGCGCCGCGTGTCCCCGTAGGCAAAGGCATCGGTCACGACCGCAAAGACGACGCGTCCCTCGCCCGCCACACGGACAATGGCGCCGATGCCGAGACCGGCGTCGGCGGCGGCGAGAAAATGGAAATGATGCGGCGTGCTGGGCAACTGTTCCGTGGCCACCACGCGACCGACCACTCGGGATGACGGCACGGGAGTGCTCTCGTCTCCGCGCGGCGTCAGCGGCCCGCCGCTTCGCCCGCGATGCGGCCGATGAACGGCATCAGCCGATCGCACGCCTGCTCCAGCTCGCCGTCCGACACCGCAAAGGAGAGCCGCACCCAGCGATCATCGCCGAACGCAGCGCCAGGCACCAGGGCCACGCCGTCTTCCTTCATCAACCGTTCACAGAAGCGTGCGCCACCAATGCCGCTCCCCGGTGCGAGCCCGTCCACGCGGAAGAGGAGATAGAACGCGCCATGCGGCTCGACAAACTCCACGCCGGGCGCCTGGTCCTGGAAACGCGCGACGAGATAGTCGCGCCGGCGGTTGAACGCAGCGACCATCCGCTCCACGTCCTCATCGACCGCTGGATCGCTGAAGGCGGTCACCGCGGCCCACATCGCCGGCTGGTTGGCACCGGTGGTGGTGTGACTCTGCAGCGCCGCCATCGCCTTGGTCAGATCGAGCGGTGCATACGCTGCGCCGATCCGCCAGCCGGTCATCGCGTACGCCTTGGAAGCGCCGTAGATCACCACACCCTGCTCGAGCGCTCCGTCGTCCAGATCGAAGAGCGAAGGCGCGGGACCGGCGCCGTAGTGAATTCGCCGGTAGATCTCGTCACAAATGAGCCAGATACCATGTTCGCGTGCCCAGCGCGAGATGGCGTCGATTTCCGCGCGGGTGTAGACGGAGCCCGTCGGATTGCATGGCGTGCAGAGAATGACGCCGCGCGTCTGCGCGTCGCGATGACGTTCAAGATCGGCGACGCTGACCTTGAGTCCCCACTCCGCCGCGCCCGGCACCATCACCGGCTCGGCGCGCGCCAGATGCACGATCTGCGGGTACGACACCCACGCGGGCGACGGAATCAGCACTTTGTCGCCAGGACCGAAGAGCGCAAAGCAGGTGTTGAAGAGCGACTGCTTGGAGCCGTTGCTCACCATCAGTCGTTCCGGGTCGACCGCCCGGCCGCCACTCATGCGCGAGAGGGCGCCGGCCATGGCCGCGCGCAATTCGCGAATCCCGACGTTGGGCGCGTAGCGCGTCTTCCCACCGCGGATCGCAGCGATACCGGCTTCGGCGACGAGGACGGGTGTGTCGAAGTCGGGCTCGCCGGCACCGAGGTCGAGCACGTTTTCACCGGCGGCCTTGCGCCGCTGTGCCTCGGTGCTGATCGCGACGGTCTCGGAGGACTTCAGGTGCGCCAGGTTGGGCGAGCGATGGAAAGGCATGGTGGAAAATACAGCCGCCGCGCTACCTTGGGCACAGTGACACTTTGACAATCGAGGCGACGGTGGCGGGTTCCGAGACTGGGCAGATGGCACCGGCGGTGGCCGGTGAACTGGAAACATTGGGATGGCACGCGGGCGACCCCGAGGTCCGGGAGGTCGTTCCGGCGGTATTGCGCGGAACCAGCGCGGTGGTGCACCTGCCGCCGGCACCGGCCTGGGCGAGTCCGCTCGCCGCCGCGTTGCTGGCCGGTCTGGCCGAGCGCCCGGGACGCGTGCTGGTGCTGGCGGCACCGGTGCTCATCAACGAATGGGCCCTGGTCTTTACCGCCCTTGCTCGCGGCACCGCGCTGCGCATTGAGGCAGCTCGGGGACCCGCCCGCGCCGCGCGCACGCTTGCCGCCGGCGATGTCGACGTCCTCATCGCTTCGCCCGCCACGGCGCTGGCGCTCCACGGTCGCTCAGCCCTGGCGCCCGATCGCATCACCACGCTCGTCCTCGCGTGGCCCGAGACCTGGGATTCCGACGCCGGGCTCGCCGGTATTGCGCCCGACCTTCCGCGCGACGCACAGCGCCTTCTCATCACCGCGCGGCCCGACCTCCTCGGCGGCAGCGATGGCCTGATCGAGCGCTACTTGCGGAAGGCGCTCGTGCTCGGTGGGTCGGCCGCAGGCGAGCCGGCCGGTCCCGTGCGGACGATGGCGACGCCATGGCATTCGCGGGCAGGCACCGTGGCCACGCTCATCGAAGCGCTCGATCCCCCGGCCGTGACCGTGTGGACCGCCGATACACGCGATCATGCAACGCTTGCGCAGACCCTGGGACGAGGCGGCGACACGGTGACGATTGTCGCGCGCGCCACACCGGCGGCTGGCACGACCACCATCTGCTAC
>DATAVM010000110.1:0-27103 GCA_036267775.1 Gemmatimonadales bacterium | reverse complement strand
TGTTCCCGGGTGTCGCGCGAGCAGCCGGCCAGCAGGAGCACGATGATGCCGGTGACCAGCGCCCGCGATCGAATCACTCCCGGTGTCCTGCCGCGGGCGGTGCCTGCCCCAGTCCGAGGAGGTTGGCAAAGAGCCGCCACGCGCCCGGCACGGCCGCCGGCAGTTCGCGGTGGAAGGAGAGTCCCGTGTAGATCGCGATGCCCGTGCCAACGTGAGCCACGAGGAGCCCGCCCTGCCGATCGATGTCACCGGCGTCGTGCGTTTCGAGAATCGGGGCCCAGACCGCATCCCACGACGACGGGAAGTCGAGTCCGCGCTCCTGAATCCAGCCGTCGAAATCCGCAGGTCCGATCACATTGGGCCAGCGAAGCGCTTGACTGTTCGGGGCGACGAACGTGACCGGCGCGGTCTCGTCTGTCACGCGGTTCTGCGTCGGCTGGCCAATCACCAGCGGCGCCGGCGCAAAGCCACCGCGCACGTACGGCGTCTGCTGGTATTGCACCAGCAGCGTGCCGCCATCGTGCAGCCAGCGCATGAGGCGCGGTTGCGCTCGAACGAGCGACGCATCGAATTCGTAGGCGCGCGGACCGATCACCATCACCTTGAAACCAGCGAGCGGGCCGCGTTCGAGCGCATCGCCAGTGAGCACCTTGACGCTGAGTCCCGCGTCGGTGAGCGCCTCGGGCACGCGATCGCCGCCGCCGCGCACGTAACCGATGGTGCCCACGGCAGGGAACGTGACGTCGGCCACCACAATGCCGGCCGTGGCGGCCGACGCAATGTTCCGATTCTGGATCTGCGGATAGCGGATACGGTAGATGCTGGTGCTCAGGGTGTCGGCACCGCGCACGGCAAACGCGGTGAACTGATAGTCGCCCGCCTTCACATTGAGCGGTGCCGTGACCGGCACGGCGAGTTCGGCGCGCTCCTCCTCGCGTGTCAGCGTCACGTGCTGCGCCACGCCCGCGTTCCATCCCGCCGGCACGCGCAGCCCGACCGCAAGCTCGCTCGAATCGCGCGCGAGATTCTCGAGCGAGACATGGAACGTGTGCGTGCGTTCATTGCGCGGCCAGATGAACCGATCTGGCTGGACCGCGACCGACACCGTGGGCACGATCAGCACGGGCCGGCGCACCTCGCCGATCACCGGATCGAGAAAGCGGCCGACAATTTCGCGATCGGCCTGCGAGGCCACGCCGTCCGCTGTCGTCACCACGAACTGGGCGCTGAGCGGCGGCGCAGTGGGCTCGCCCCACCAGCTCGACGGCCCGCTCCAGCGGAACATCGCGCCGTCGAGTGGCTTGGCCAGATAGTACGGCGATGTGGGGAGCGCGTGCGGTTCGACCGTCGCGGTCGCACGGCAGGTATAGAGTTGACCCGGCGCGACCGTGCTTGTGGTGGTGCCACCGCCGCAGCCGCCGCTTGCGAACGCAAAGCCAAGATCCAGCGCAAATCCCACATGAGCAACCACACGGGCGCGGACAGTCACCGGCGTCCGACCGGTGTTCCACAGCGTCAGCGTCACTGGCAGTACCTGTCCCGGCGCCACTTCGTCATCGTCGGTGGTCGCATCGAGCACCACACCGGCGCGAATCAGCGCGGCTTCCGCCGCATGCGCATCCGGTGCCGGCGGAGCTTCGACGGGAATCCCCGCAAAGAGCGAATCGTCGTTGCCCGTGATCGACGGCACCCGTTCCACCAGGCGGACGCCAGTGACCGAAGGCCCGAGTGTTTCGAGTGCGCCTTGATTCTGGGACCGGTGCTGCGAGCGGCTCTCCACGGCAATCTGATGAAGCGAAAGTCCCACCGCGGGATCGATCACGCCAGCGTCGAACGACAACGTGGCACCGCCGCCACCGCCGCGCGCCAGGCGATAGAGCTTGGCCGGCTGCCACGGGTCGAGTCCCTCTTCCGTCTTGAGTTCCGGAAAACGCGCCGGATCGCCGGCGGCGTGATAGGCCTCGGGCGTGAGAATGCCGGCCACCTGGTGATGGCCGTGACCATCGGCGGGCGTGCCGGTGAACACCGAAATCACCACCTGCGGGCGAAAGCGGCGAATGACGCGGACCATGTCCTTGAGCAGCGAATCGCGATTCCAGAACCGGAGCGATTCTTCCGATGTCTTGGAAAAGCCAAAGTCGTACGCGCGCGTGAAGAACTGCTGGCCGCCATCAATGTGGCGCGCCGCGAGCAGTTCGTCGGTGCGAAGCACACCCAGTGCGGGCCCCAGCTCGGGCCCAACGAGATTCTGACCGCCATCGCCTCGGGTGAGCGAGAGATACGCCGTCGCCATGCCTTCGCCGCGCGCGAGCACGGTGAGGAGCCCGGTGTCTTCGTCGTCGGGATGCGCGCCGATCATCAGGACGCGGCGCCAGTTGTGCGCGAGTCGTTGTTCCTGCGCCAATCGCGCGGCGCCACCGGTGCCGGCGCCCACCTGTGCCACGAGAATCGTCGGCCACGCCAGCAGGAGCAGGGCCGCCAGCGCGGTCGCGGCGCGCTTCATGATGGATTGACCGGATTGCCGGAATCGGTCGGCGGCTTCTCGTCCGGTGAATGCGGCGGCCGGCGTTCGCGGCCCAGCGCAAAGGCCAGCACGAACGCAATCAACGCGGCCAGGAGCAGCGTTTCGCCCGCGCCCCCCCCGATGTGCCGCAGCAGCAGAATGAAGCCCAGCGACACGCAGATCGTGCCGATGCCGCGGAGCACTTCGTCGAGATTGCGCCATTCGGTCTTCAGTCCCCAGTGGATTGCGCCCACGAGGCCAACGACGCCAAGGGCGCCGATGCCATACCAGATCCAGATCCACCAACGCCGTCCGATGATCATCGGCAGCTCGCGGGAGGGTGAGGGCGTCGAGTACCGTGGGAAACGAGGAAAACGGTAGCGGCCGCGGGGGTCGGGGCCAAGGGGTCAGCCACGAGCGGCCTCACAGGCGGAACAGGGACACTGCGCCCGGAGCGCCTGAAAGGTGTAGATCCCGGTGGCATGCCCGTCGCTCCAATGGACTCGCAGGCCGTACGCCCCCACCAGGTCGATTGCGACCGGCCGCACATCCATGGGCACCGCGGCCGCATCGAGCAGCGGCCGGTTGGTCATCTCGTCGACACAGGCTGCGCACGGACAGGCCAGACGCAGCGCACGCGCCGCAAAGCGACCCACATGGCCCTCACCGTCCCAATCGAATTCGACCGCGTCATCGAGACGGCGGATTCCTCTGGGCATGACGGGGCCAGCGACCATCGGGTCTCCTGCGATCTGATTATGTTGGAAAACGATCGAGGAATCTTATCCGGGAAGCAGGCCAAGATGACACATCCTGATCCATTCCAGGCTCGCGCCACCCTCACCAGCGGTGGCCGTACCGCCGTGATCCACTCCCTTCCCGCCCTCGAAAAGCGCGGACTGACGCGCCTCGACCGCCTTCCCTTCTCCATCCGGGTGCTGCTCGAGAACGCGCTCCGCCACGTGGGACGCGGATTTGTCACGGAGGCGCATGTCACAGCGCTGGCGGGCTGGACTCCCGCTGCGGCCGGACGCGGCGAGATCCCCTTTCTCCCGGCGCGCGTGATTCTGCAGGATTTCACGGGCGTGCCCTGCGTCGTCGATCTGGCCGCCATGCGCGACGCGATGGCCCGGATGGGCGGCGACCCGGCACGCATCAATCCCGTCGTCCCGTGCGACCTGGTGATCGATCACTCGGTGCAGGTGGACCACTACGGCACCGCCGACGCATTCAAGCTCAATGTCTCGCTCGAGTTCGAACGGAACGCCGAGCGCTATCAGCTGCTCAAATTCGCACAGCGCGCGTTCGAGAACTTCCGCGTGGTACCGCCGGGCACCGGCATCGTGCATCAGGTCAATCTGGAATACCTGTCGCCCACGGTACAGCTGCGCGAACAGTATGGCGAGCTCACTGCCTACCCCGACACACTCGTCGGTACCGACTCCCACACCACCATGATCAACGGTCTCGGTGTCCTTGGCTGGGGCGTGGGCGGCATTGAAGCGGAAGCCGTCATGCTTGGCCAGCCCTATTTCATGCTGATCCCGGAGGTGGTGGGCTTCAAACTCACGGGCAATCTGCCGGCGGGATGCACTGCAACTGATCTGGTGCTGACAGTCACACAGATGCTCCGCAAGAAGGGCGTCGTCGACAAGTTCGTCGAGTTCTACGGGCCCGGGCTCCAGCATCTGCCGCTGGCCGACCGCGCCACGATCGCGAACATGGCTCCGGAGTACGGTGCCACCTGCGGTTTCTTTCCGGTCGACGCCGAAACGCTGCGCTACCTTGAGCGCACCGGCCGCGATGCGGATCAGATCGCGCTGGTGGAGGACTTCTGCAAAGCGCAGCAGCTCTTCCACACCGCCGAGGCCGCCGAGCCCGAGTTCAATGACCGGCTCGAGCTCGATCTGAGCACAGTGGTGCCGAGCGTGGCCGGTCCCAAGCGGCCGCAGGATCTGGTCCCGCTCACCGACCTGCGCCGCAGCTTTGCGATCAACCTGCCCGGCCTCATGCAGCCCACCGTGCCGGCCGCGCGCCGTGAAGCGGCGCAGGCGGCACTCGAGCGCTGGACCAACGAGGGCGGCGCGGTGGCCACCGCCGCGCATGCGACGACGCGCTATCCGCTGGAGATCGACGGCGAAGCGCACGAGCTGCACGACGGCGCGGTGGTGATCGCGGCGATCACGTCGTGCACCAACACATCCAATCCGTCGGTGATGGTCGGTGCCGGTTTGCTGGCGCGGAACGCGGCCGCCAGGGGCCTTCGCGCGCGGCCATGGGTCAAGACCTCGATGGCGCCGGGCTCGCGCGTGGTGACGGAGTATCTCGACCGTGCCAACCTTACCGCCGATCTCGATCGTCTGGGGTTTCAGACGGTGGGCTACGGTTGTACCACGTGCATCGGCAACAGCGGACCGCTGCCGGAACCCGTGGCCAAGGCGATCGACGACCACTCGCTGGTGACCGCCGCCGTGCTGTCCGGCAATCGCAACTTTGAAGCGCGCGTGCATCCGCAGGTCCGCGCCAACTATCTGATGTCGCCGATGCTCGTGGTCGCGTTCGCGCTCATCGGCCGCGTCGACGCCGATCTCGACAGCGAGCCCCTCGGCATCGGTGACGACGGCAATCCGGTCTTCCTCAAGGATGTCTGGCCGTCACCGCGTGAAATCGCCGACACGATGGCCATGGCTCTGGGCGCGGACATGTTCCGCAAGCAATACGGCCATGTGTTCGAAGGCGACGAGAAGTGGCGCGGCTTGAGCGTACCGGAAGGTTCGCGCTTTGCGTGGGAGAAGAGCTCCACGTATGTGCAGGAGCCGCCGTTCTTTCAGGGGCTTCCTCCGGAACCCGCGCCCCTCACGGACATTGCCGGCGCACGCGTCCTGGCGCTTCTCGGCGATTCCGTCACGACCGATCACATCTCGCCCGCGGGCGCCATCCCCAAGAACGGTCCGGCAGCGCGATATCTGCTGGAGCACGGGGTCGCACAGCCGGACTGGAACACCTTTGGCGCGCGGCGCGGCAATCACGAAGTGATGATGCGCGGCACCTTTGGCAACGTGCGGATCAAGAACCGTCTGGTGCCCGACAAGGAAGGCAACTGGACCATGTATTTCCCGTCGGGCGAAGTGATGAGCATCTACGACGCCGCCATGAAATACATCGCGGACGACACGCCGCTCGTGCTGCTGGTGGGCAAGGAATACGGCACCGGATCATCGCGCGACTGGGCCGCCAAGGGCACCACGCTTCTCGGTGTCAAAGCGGTGATCGCCGAGAGCTATGAGCGGATTCATCGGTCGAACCTGGTGGGCATGGGCATCTTGCCGCTCGGATTTGAACCGGGGCAGAGCGCCGAGTCGCTCGGGCTGACCGGACGCGAAGTCATTTCCATCGGCGGCATTGCCCAGGGACTCGCGCCGAATGGGCGAGTGCCGGTCACCGCGATCGATCCCGACACGCAGAAGAAGACGACCTTTCAGGCAGTCGTGCGGCTCAATTCGCCGGTGGAACTCGAGTACTTGAACAACGGCGGGATTCTGCAGCGGGTGCTCAGGATGTTCGCCGCGACCAAGCAGTAGGGCCGCACCGGGTCTCCGCCGTACTGGCGCGGGATCGGTGTGCGCGCTACGTTCCACTCACCTGGTGACTGGAGAGGCGATGCAGAAGACCCCGACCGAGATGTTGCAAGGCACTGTGGATCTCCTGGTGTTGCGGGCGCTGGCCTGGGAATCGATGCACGGCTACGCGATTTCCCGCTGGCTGGAGGGGCGGAGCGCGGGCGTGCTGCAGGTCGACGGCGCCGCGCTCTATCAGGCGCTCCACCGGCTGCAGCGTCGCGGTTGGGTCACGTCGGTCTGGGGCGTGTCGGAGAACAATCGCCGGGCCCGCTTCTATCGCCTCACGCGCACTGGCACGACGCACCTGCACGCCAGCGTCGCGGTGTGGCACAACTACGCCCATGCCGTCGCCCAGGTACTCGCCCCCCAGTGAAGACACCAATCGGCTTTCGCTTTCCATGGCGCTCGCGCCGGCAGATCGCAGCCGAGGTGGAGTCCGAACTGGCGTTCCATTTGGGCATGCGCGCCGCCGCCCTCGAAGCGCAGGGGATGGCGCGTGACGTGGCGGAAGCGCAAGCACGCGCCGAATTCGGCGACGTGGAATTCACGCGGGACTACTGCCGCACGCAAGACGAGGCCGGAGAACGGGTGATGCAATGGAGCGATCGACTGGAAAGCACGTGGTACGACGTGCGGCATGCAGTGCGATCACTCTGGCGCACACCGGGCTTCACTGCCATCGTCGTGTTCACGATCGCCCTCGTGCTGGGGGCCAACACGGCGGTCTTCAGCGCGGTGCATGCGCTGCTGCTGCGTCCCCTTCCCTATGGGGATCCGGACGCGCTCGTAACCGTCATGGACTCGTCCTACGCCGGCACGTTCATTGGAGCCGCTCCGCTTTCACCCCCCGACTACATCGACTACCGCACGCAACAGCACACGTTCACGGACATCGCCGGGTACAGTGATGCCACCGAGACGTGGCTGCCAGCGGATGGCGATCCTGAACTGATTCGCGCGGCGCTTGTGACGGAGAACATGTTCAATGTGCTCCGCGCGGTACCGCGTGTGGGACGCACGCTCATTCCGAGCGACGGTGCGCCCGACGCAGCCAACGTCGTGGTGATCTCGTCGACCTTCTTTGAGCGGGCGCTGGGCGGGAACCCCGCCCGTATCGGCGAGACGCTGCTGCTCGACGGTCAGGCGACGCGAGTGGTGGGTGTGATGCCTCCCGGCTTCACACTGGGGCGTCGCGCCGATCTCTGGATCCCGCTTGATCTCCGCGCCGATCTCGGCAACCCCAATCGCACGCGCAAGCAGCACTGGCTGCACGGCATTGGTCGCATCCGTCCCGGCGTCTCGGCCCGAGCGGCGACCGAGGATCTCGCCTTGATCAGCAAGCGGCTCGCACTGGCATATCCCGACGCCGATGGCAACAGCGTCGCCGTCACGCAATCGCTGCGGTCGTGGCTGATCGGTTCAGTCGGCAACGGACTCGGGCTGCTGCAGGGCGCGGCACTGCTGGTGCTCCTGATCGCGTGCGCCAACATCGCCAACCTGACACTTTCGCGCGCACTTGACCGCCGCCGCGACATGGCCGTGCGGGCCGCGCTCGGCTCTGGACGTGCGCGCCTGATCCGGCAAGTGCTCACTGAATCGATCCTGGTAGCGGCGATGGGCGGCATCCTTGGCATAGCGTTGGCGTACGCCGCGACGCGCTGGCTTCTCGCGCTCGATGCCAACGCCCTCCCCGCACTTTATCCGGTTTCCGTCGATGGCACTGTGCTCTGCGTCGGTGCGGTGCTGGCCTTGGGCACCGGCCTGCTGTCGAGTCTTGCGCCCGCGTTCGCCGTGTCGCGTCTGGACCTGCAGCAAGCGCTCAAGGACGGCGGCCGCGGGAGCAGCGGCGGACACGCCGTCGAGCGAGCACGGCGCGCACTGGTGGTTGTGCAGGTTGCACTGGCCGTCACGCTGCTGGTTGGCGCGGGCCTGCTGGTGCGTTCCTTTCGTGCGCTCGATGCCGTGAGTCCCGGCTTTGACCCGGACGGTGTGCTCACGGCCGAGTTGAGCGTAAAGGGAACTCGATACGATACCGCGACCGCCGTCAATCGATTCTACGATGACGCCCTGGGTGAACTTGCGCGTACGCCCGGCGTGGTGCTGGTGGGCGCGGCGAGCACGCTTCCCACCCGCGGTGACGTGGGAACGTCGATGCGAATCGAAGGCCAGATCAACGACGAATCGAAACTCCCCGACATGGGTTACGTCGCGGTGCGTGGTGATTACTTCCGGGCGCTGCGGATTCCTCTGCTGGCCGGCCGATTCTTTGATGCGAGCGACGGTGACAGTGCGGCACCGAGCGTCGCCGTGATCAACGCCACGGCGCTGCACAAGTACTTCCCGGACGGCGCGATCGGACGGCGCATCCACATCGGGCCGAGTCCGACCGGTCCCGCGATCACGATCGTCGGCATCGTGGGCGACGTGCACGCCCGGGGACCGGGCGATCCGGTGCGACCAACGCTGTTCGCGTATCACCGGCAACAGGCGTGGCAGACCTCGCTCTCCGTCGTCGCACGCACGCATGGCGACCCGATTGCGTTGACAGGAGCTTTGCGCCGGGCCATCCATGACGCAGATCCGACGGTCGCGATCCATGATGTCGCTACGCTCAAGGGCGTCACCAGTGAAGTACTGGCGCCGCGCCGCTTTGCGCTGGCCCTAGTCGCGGGGTTCGCGGTCCTGGCACTCATTCTTGCGGTAGTGGGCATCTACGGCGTGCTGGCGTATCTCGTCGCGGGCCGCCGCCGCGAGTTTGGCGTGCGGCTCGCTCTCGGCGCCACGCAGCGCAGCGTTGTGCTGCTGGTGCTCCGTCAAGGATTGCTGTGGGTGGCGATCGGCCTGGCGGCGGGGCTGGTAGCGGCGAATGCTGAGCGGATGTTGCTGGCGGCGTCGCTGTACGGCGTGACGGCAGGTGATCCGGTGACCTATGTCGCCGTGACGTTGCTGCTCCTCGCGGTGGCGACGGTCGCATGCCTGATTCCCGCGGTGCGCGCGACGCGCGTCGATCCAGTCGTTGCGATGCGCGCGGATTGACACCCACGGCGCATCACATGCCTACTGCTTGATGAACACCAGCGTCGGGGATCCCATCGACGAGCCGGCGTAGACGGCATCGCGCTTGAGGCGCAGCTCGCGCCCGCCGTTGGCAAGGACCCAGATGTCGGTCTGTACCAGATCGGCGTCCTGCGGGTGACTCAACGTGTGCACCACGAGCGAATCCCCGTGCCAGCTGACCGTGCTCGTCGCGGCGGTGGAGAGGCCAATCAGCGGCAACGTGTTGGTGCGGGGCTTTCCGGTCAGCTCATACACCATGTGCGCCTTGCCGGTGCCGGCCGTTTCGCGGTCGAGGATGAGCGAGTCGCCTAGCTGCGTCACATGATACGTCGCGGACTGGGGAGTGAAGCTGCTCTTGTCCGAACGCGCCGTGTCAAGAATCCACGTCCCGCTGAAGCTGGGATGACCCCCCTGCGCCGCCAACGAAGAAGCCGCGATAGCGACAAACACTACCGCGGCCATCGACGTCTTCCGGACTGCCCGGAGCTTCACGCGACCAGGTCCTTGAGCTTTTCGCCGGTCTCGCCTTCGCGGAGCCGCACCAGCGCGCGATCGCGGAGCTGACGGATCCGCTCGCGCGTCACACCCATCATCCGGCCGATCTCTTCGAGCGTGCGCGGCTGGCCGTCATCGAGGCCAAAGTAGAGGCGCAGCACCTTGGCATCGCGCGGCGGCAGCGAATTGAGCGCGGCCTCGATGTCGGCACTCTGCGAGCTCGCCATCGTGTGCGCATCGGTCTGTTCCTGCTCGGCCAGCGCAAAGCGCTCCATCCGCTCGTTGCCGTCGCCATCGCGCGTGGGATGGTCGAGCCGCACGGCTTCGGTATTGAGCGACGAGAGCGACCGCACCGCTTCTTCGGTCAGGCCCGTCGCGCGCGCCAGTTCCTCGGTGGTCGGCATGCGGCCGAGCTTTTCCTTGAGGAGCGTGGTGGTCTTGCCCAGGCGCGACAGATCGGCCGTACGGTTGAGCGGTACGCGCACCGGCCGGCCGTGACGGGCAATCGCCGCCTGCACCGCCTGGCGAATCCACCACACCGCATACGAAATGAACTTGACGCCGCGATCCGGATCGAACTTGCGAGCCGCCGTCATCAGGCCAAGGTTGCCTTCGCCGATCAGGTCGACGAGCGGCACACCGCGGTTCTGGAACTTCTTGGCGACCGAGACCACAAAGCGCACGTTGTGCCGCGCCAGACGCTCCTGCGCGAGGATATCGCCCTGGAACGCGCGCCGCGCGAGCGCCATCTCCTCTTCACGATTGAGCAGCGGCACGCGCGAGATCTCGTCCAGATACAGATCGAGACTCTCCCGGCCCTCGTCGACCGCGCGCGCAATCTGCGCCGGACGAAGCGACCGCCGCTTGCCTCGGGTGCGAACTGTTGCCATGCCGCGCCTCCCCTTCCTCGATTTCTCCGCTGCGCAAACCCGATCGGCCCGCCGTTGGGAGAAATGCCTGCCCCGGCCCACGTCAAACCGCGGCAAAAATAACGATTGAATCAGATTTATGCAAGTGCGTTGGCAACCATATGTGAAACAACCGCTTGCGGTCACCCTGGAGCCGTGGAACGCTGCCCGCGCCATCCGCCATCGTGCGATGCACCTCTAACGCCCCGGCGCGCCAACTCGTTCCCGGACCAATGGATACATCGCTCGCCGAACCTTGCCCTTCCTTCAATGACGCGTGGCTCTGCCAAAGCGTCACATCAGAGCGCCTTGATTTCGGCCACCAGGCGGCTGAGGGAGGCCTTCGCGTCGCCAAAGAGCATCGCGGTCCGCGGGCTATAGAAGAGGGCGTTCTCGATACCGGCAAAACCGGTGTTCATGCTCCGCTTGAGCACAATCGCTGAACGCGCCTTGTCCACATTGAGGATCGGCATGCCGTAGATCGGCGAAGAGGGATCGGTGCGGGCGGCAGGATTCACCACATCGTTGGCGCCGACGACGAGCGCCACGTCGCACTGTTCGAACTGGGGATTGATCTCGTCCATGTCGAGCAGCTTTTCATATGGCACGTTGGCTTCGGCCAGCAGGACGTTCATGTGGCCGGGCATCCGGCCGGCCACCGGATGGATGGCGTATTTGACCTCGCCGCCCTTCTTCTCGATCAGCTCGGCGAGCTCCTGCACCACATGCTGCGCCTGGGCGACCGCAAGTCCGTAGCCCGGCACCACGATCACGCGCGACGCGAACGCGAGCTGTACCGCGGCGTCTTCCGCCGACACACTGCGCACAGTGAGTCCGGCGGTGCTGGTGGCCGCCGCAGCCACGGGTTCGCCGCCGAACGCGCCAAAGATCACATTGGCAAACGAGCGGTTCATCGCCTTCGACATCAGGATCGACAGCAGAAAGCCCGACGCGCCGTTGAGCGCGCCCGCGATGATGAGCACGTTGTTGCCGATCGCAAACCCGGTCGCCGCAGCTGCGAGACCGGCGTACGAATTGAGCAGCGAGACCACCACCGGCATGTCGGCACCGCCGATCGGCAGCACCAGCAGCACGCCGAGGAGCAGCGACAGGCCGATCATCGCCCAGTACGCCATGGGATTGCCGGGCGCCACGATCAGCCAGCCAAGAATGCCGAATGTCGCCGCGAGCAGCGCAAGACTGGACACGTTCTGCGCCGGCCAGGTGATCGGCCGGCCTGGGAGGATTTCCTGGAGCTTGCCAAAGGCCATCAGCGACCCAGTCACCGTCAGTGCCCCGAGCAGCGTCTCCACGCCGAGTGCGGTCATGGTGCCGTGATCGAGTCCGGCACCAAAGCCGCGCACCACGAATTCATTGACGCCCACTAGCGTCGCGGCGGCGGCGCCAAAGCCGTGCGAGATGGCGATCTGCTGCGGCATCGCGGTCATCGGCACCTTGGTACCCAGCGGAATCCCGATCACCGTGCCGACCACGAGACCAATGGCGATCCACTGGTAAGTGACGATGTCCTGTACGAGCAGCGTGCCGAGAATGGCGAGCAACATGCCGATGGCGGCCTGATTCATTCCCTGTCGCGCGCGGTCAGGATGCGACAGCGACTTGAGGCCGAGAATGAAGAAGACCGACGCCGCCAGGTAAGCGGCCTGAATGACCAGATCGCGGGCGTTCATTGGGTACCGTCCGCGGCGGGCGTCTTGGGCTTGCGCTGGAACATCCGCAACATGCGGTCGGTGATGACAAAGCCGCCGACCACGTTCACCATCGCGCACGCGACGGCGACACAGCCCAGGATGTTGCTCACATGATGATCGGCGGAGCCGGCGGCCACGAGCGAACCCACGAGCGAGATGCCGGAAATCGCGTTAGTGGCCGACATCAGCGGCGTATGGAGCAGCGGCGGGACGCGGCTGATGACCATGTAGCCCACGAAGGCCGCGAGGACAAAGACGTAGATCTGGATGATCGTCATGGCTGTCATTGGACCACACTCATCGCTTTCACAATGTCGTCGTTCAGGTCGACGACCAGCTGGCCGTCCTTGCGCAACAGTCCGATCAACGTCTGCACGTTGCGCGAAAACATCTGCGAGGCGTGCATCGGCATGGTGCTCGGCAGATTGAGCGGGCCGATGATCGTCACACCGTGATGCACCACGGTCTCGCCGGCGCGCGTGAGCTCGCAGTTGCCGCCGGTTTCCGCAGCCACATCGACGATCACGGAGCCAGGATGCATCTTCTCCACCGTCGCCGTTGTGATGAGGCGCGGCGCGGGCTTGCCCGGAATCGCGGCGGTCGAGATCACGAGATCGGTCTGTGCCACGGCACCGTCGATGACGGCAAGCACTTTCCGTTGTTGTTCCTCGGCAAGCTCGCGCGCATATCCGCCCGCCGTCGCGGCGTCGGCACTGATCGCTTCGGGCGCCAGGAACTTGGCGCCAATCGAGAGCACTTCTTCCGCCGCCGCAGGCCGCACATCAAAGCCGGCGACCACGCCGCCCAGGCGCCGTGTGGTCGCGATCGCCTGCAGCCCGGCGACGCCGGCACCGATCACGAGCACGCGCGCCGGTGTGAGCGAACCGGCCGCCGTGGTCAGCATGGGAAGGAACCGCGACAACGCCTCGGCGCCGATCAGCGCGGCCTTGTATCCCGCGACAGTGGCCTGGGAAGACAGGACGTCCATGGCTTGCGCGCGCGTGGTGCGCGGCACGCGCTCCAGCGCAAGCAAGGTGATGTGTCGCGCGCGCAATTGATCGAGCACGGGCCCGGCATCCGCGCCGGCAAAAGAGATCAGCGTGACGCCGTCGCGGAGCGACGCGATCTCATCGGGCGCGGGACGTTGCACTTTGCATACGAGATCGGCCGCACCAACGGACGAGGCGTCGCCGAGGGTAGCGCCGGCAGCGACGTACGCGTCATCGGCAAAGAACGCAGCAGCCCCGGCGCCGCGTTCGACGACCACCGTGTCGCCGGCTTTGACGAGCCGTGCCACGCCATCCGGGGTCAGCGCGACGCGGTGTTCTCGCGGCGCGTTTTCCTTGAACACTCCAATGCGCATTGTCTGCCGTTCCTCGTTGCGAGGCGCTGCCAACCTACTTCGCCGTGGAAGGACTTTCAATGGACTTTCCTGCAGCGGCGGGCGACCTTCTGCTCATGCGCGAACGCGTCACTGCCTTTGCCCCGGGCTCCGTGGGCAATGTGGGACCCGGACTCGACATTCTCGGCTTGGCCGTGACCGGCCCCGGCGACGAGGTCGAACTCACCTGGCGCGACGGCGCCGGCGTCGACGTCGCCGAGTCAGGCCATCCCGATCTCCCCCGCGATCCCGATCGGCATGCGGCAGCGATCGCCGCGGCCGCAGTGCTGGCGGTCGCCGGGGTATCGGGCGGCGTGCGCCTGGTGGCCCGGAAAGGATTGCCGCTGGCCGGTGGGCAGGGCGGCAGTGCGGCATCCGCCGTGGCGGGCGCGGTCGCGGCAAATGCGTTGGCGGAAGCGGGCCTCGATACTGCCGCACTCCTCGCCTGCGCCCTGGAAGCGGAGAGCGCCGTCGCGGGGCGCCACGCCGACAACCTCGGCCCGTCGCTCCTGGGCGGCCTGGTGCTGATCCGTTCGCTCGATCCGATCGACGTCATCCGCTTGCCGGTGCCGGCGGATCTGTGCGTGGTTCTGGTGCACCCCGATCAGCGGTTGCGCACACGAGAAGCGCGCGGCGTGCTGCCGGCAATGATCCCGCGCGAGACGGCGTTGACGCAGGCCGCAAATGTGGCGGCGATCGTCGCGGCCGCGGCGAGCGGCGATGTGGCGCTGTTCGGTCGCGCCATCGACGACCGGATCGCCGAGCCGGTGCGCGCGCCGTTGTTGCCCGGCTTTGTGGCGGCCAAGCGCGCCGCACTCGACGCCGGTGCCCTCGGCTGTTCGATCAGCGGGGCCGGTCCGACCGCGTTTGCCGTGGTCGACAACGCGTCGAGCGGGGAGCGGATTGCCACCGCGATGGTGGCCGCCTATCGCGCCGCTGGCATCACCGCAACGAGCCGGGTCACCACGCCGGATCTCGTGGGAGCGACAGTCCGATGACGGCGCCGCGATCGAGCTGGCAACGCTGTGACGATTGCGGCAGCGAATACGACGCGCGCGACAGCGCACCGCGCTGCACGAACTGCGGCGGACTGCTCGCGGTGGAACACGTACCGCCCGCGCAACGCGGCGCGCATCTGCGCGCGCACTTTGACCGACTCGCCATCACAGCGCCCCCGGGGACCGCGTCGGGCGTGTGGCGATTTGGCGAGCTCGTGCTGCCGGAAGGCATGACCGACGCGATCTCGCACCCCGAAGGCGACACGCCGCTCCTCACGCGCCCGGCGCTCGCGGCATGGAGCGGTGTTGCGGGACTGCTCTTCAAGCACGAAGGCCACAATCCCACGGGATCGTTCAAGGACCGCGGGATGACCGTCGGCGTGACGCAGGCCGCCCGCATCGGTGCCCGCGCGGTGGCGTGCGCGTCGACTGGCAACACCGCCGCGTCGCTGGCAGCCTACGCATCGCAGGCGGGTTTGCCGGCGCTCGCCATCATTCCCGATGGGCAGATCGCGATCGGCAAGCTCACGCAGATGCTGGCCTACGGCGCGCGCACGCTGCTGATCGATGGCGATTTTGACGCGTGTCTCCGCCTGGCCGAAGCCGCCAGCGCCGAGCTCGGCGTCTATCTCCTCAACTCGGTCAACCCATTCCGCGTCGAGGGGCAGAAGACCGTGGTGTTCGAGATTCTGCAACAACTCGCGTGGCAGGCTCCCGACTGGATCGCGCTGCCGGCCGGCAATCTCGGCAATACCGCCGCGGTGGGAAAAGCGATCGCCGAGGCGGTGCGCTGGGGGCTGATCGAGCGCGCCCCGCGAATCATCGCGGTACAAGCGGCCGGTGCCGCGCCCTTTGCGGCGGCATTTGCCCGAGGCTTTGATCACATCGAAGCGGTGGCAGCGCATACCGTGGCCACGGCGATCAAGATCGGCGCACCGGCGTCGTATGGTCGTGCGGTGCGCGCCATCCGCGACACCGACGGCGTGGTGCTCGCCGTGAGCGATGCGGAGATTCTTGCCGCCAAGGCCATGATCGACCGCGCCGGCATCGGGTGCGAACCGGCAAGTGCAGCGTCGCTCGCCGGTGTGCGCGCACTCCGCATGCAGGGCGTGGTGGGCAGCGGCGACCGTGTCGTTGCGATTCTCACGGGTCACCTGCTCAAGGACCCCGGGATTCTGCAGGAGATGCATCAGAGCGATTCGCCGCCACTCCCTGGCGCCGCCAACCACCCGATCCGGATCGATGCGTCCGTCGCCGCAATACGTCAGGTGCTCGCCGCCACCGACGGCGGCTGACGGCCATGCCGGAACTGCCGGACATCACCGTCTACGTCGAACGTCTTACGGCGTTCATCGGCGGTGAGCAGCTCGAAGCGCTCGACATTCACAATCCGTTCGTGGTCCGGTCGGTCGAGCCGGCCATCAACACGATCGTCGGTCGACGTGTCACACGCGTCGCCCATATGGGCAAGCGGATCGTGATCGGGTTCGAGCCGGATCTCTTTCTCGTCATTCATCTCATGATTGCCGGACGCCTCAAGTGGCGGGTACCCCCCAAGCGGATCGCCGGCCGCAACGTGCTCGCCACGTTCACCTTTGCCCGCGGTGTGCTCTACTTCACCGAGGCGGGGACCACGCGCCGGGCCTCGCTGCATCTGGTGCGTGGCAGCAAAGCACTTGCCGGGTTTGATCGCGGAGGTCTCGACGTGATGACCATCACGCCAGCCGCGTTTGAGACTCGGCTCCGGTCGGAAAATCACACACTCAAGCGCGCGTTGACCGACCCGCGGCTCTTTGCCGGCATCGGCAACGCCTATTCGGACGAGATCCTGCACCACGCCCGGCTGTCCCCTCTGGCGCTCACGAGCCGGTTGACGCCGGACGAGGTGGTGCGGCTGCTGAATGCCATCCAGACCGTACTCGCCGAATGGACCGTGCGCCTGCGGGAACAGGTGGGTAGCGGATTTCCTGAGACCGTGACCGCATTTCCGGAAGGAATGGCCGTGCATGGCCGGTTCAAGCTGCCCTGCCCCGACTGCGGCACACCGGTGCAGCGGATTCGTTACGCCACCAACGAAACCAACTACTGCGCGCGCTGCCAGACTGGCGGCCGGCTCCTGGCGGACCGCGCGATGTCCCGGCTGCTCAAGACGGACTGGCCCCGCTCCATTGACGAGGCCGACTGACCGAAGGCCGTTCCGGCTGTATCATTCTCCAGCTTGTCGAGTTCGACTCCGACCGTCCATCCCTGACCTGCCAGGTAGCCACGATGGCTGCTGGAAATAACCTTCGGCGAATCGTCGTATTCGCCGCGATTGCGTGCGCTGCGCTCACGGCCTACGACATCGCGGGCCGCTCGGCGCGCGACGCCATCTTCCTGTCGGTCGTGGGGTCGCGCGCGCTGCCGCCGGCAATTCTTGCCGCGGCACTTCTCGCGATCGCCATCGGGACGTATGCCTCGCGGCGGATGCTGCTCATCGATCCGGCGCTGTATCTGGCGCGCGCCACCGCGGTGAGCGCACTCGCGTGCGTGGCGGAAGGATTGCTGATCGGCGCGTGGCCGCGGCTGATCGCCACGCTCCTGTACATGCACTTCACCGCCATGAGCGGGCTCTCGATGGCCGGGCTCTGGATGGTCGTGTTCGAGCGAATCGACCCGCGCACGGTACGCCGATCGGGCACGGTGATCAGCGCGGCCGGCACGGCGGGCGGGATCGTCGGCGGTCTCACCGGACTCGCCATCGCCGCGAGCGGCACCATCACCACGTCGCTCTTTGCCCTGGCGGTGATGAACGTTGCCGCCGCCGTCGGCTTCTGGGGAATTCGCGCACGCGGACAGGACCATGTGGTCGCGGACAAGATGCCCACCGCGATGATGACGCCGGCGGTGAGCCGCCATCCGGCGTGGCATGTGTTCCGCACGTCCAAGTACGTGCGCACGCTGGTCGGACTGATCGTGCTCTGCGCGATCGCCGAAACGATGATCGACTACGTGTTCATGACGCGCGCCGGAACGAACTTCATTCGTGGGCCGCTGCTGCTGCGCTTCTTCTCGTTGTTCTATACCGGTGCGGCACTCCTCACCCTGCTGGCGCAGGTCTTGATGAGCGACCGCGCGCTCACCCGGTTCGGCGTGTCCCGCACGGGCGCGACACTGCCGGGCGGCCTCCTGCTCACCGGCCTGACGACCTTCATTGCGCCGGGGCTGTGGACGTCGGGCATTTCGCGCACGGCGGAGATCGTGCTCCGCAACTCCAACTTCCGCTCGGCGTTCGATCTCCTCTTCAACTCCATACGCCCGTCCGAAAAGCGTGTGGTGAAGACAATGGTGGAAGTCACCGCACTGCGCAGCGGACGGATCATCGCGGCCGTCCTGACGCAGCTGGCGATCTTCATGATTCCCAACAGCTCGCTGCAGGCGCTGATCGTACTGATGCTGATTGCGTCGGCGGGCGCACTCCTGCTCTTCCACGGTCTCAACACCGAAAGCCTCAAGGTTCTGGCCGGCAACCTGGTGGCGCGTGCGTCGCACGAAACGCGGCTGCCGCACGAGCGCTTCGCCACGCAGATGTTCCCAATCGCCGCCAACACCGATCACGTCGGCACCGCGATGTTCAATCGGGATGCGCCGGATGAGCCGGTGGCCCACGCGGATCCTGCGGCGGAACGCCGCGCAGAACTGGAATCGGGTGACGCCCCCCGCATTGTCCGCGCGCTGAGCCGGCCACTCGACGAGCATCTCGTGGATGCGGTGATTCCGCTGCTCGCGCGCGAGGACGTCTATCGCACAGCACTGCGCGCGCTGCAGTACGCGCCGCACGAAGCGATTCCGGTATTCCGCCAGTGGCTGGTCAAGCCTTCGGTCGATCTCGTGGTGCGGCGGCGATTGCCGTTCGTACTCGCCGCGCACAAGCGCCCCGCCGCGCGGGACGCGCTGGTGGCTGGACTGGCGGATGACCGCTTTGAGGTGCGAGCCCGTTGCGGTGTGGCGCTCACCAAGCTCGCCGAAGCCGACGCGGCGCTCGCACCACCGCGCGACGTGGTGTTGCTCGCCGCGCTGCGCGAGGTGGAAGTGGACCGGACCGTGTGGGAGCGGCGGGCACTCATTCCGCTGTTGCCGGAAGAGCAGGCGTCCACGGTGCTCGGCGAAGTGCTCAAGGAGCGCGCCGACCAGAGTCTTGCGCACCTCTTCACGCTGCTGTCGCTCATTCTCCCTGCCGCGCCGTTGCGCGCAGCCTTTCGCAGTCTCGAGAGCAACGACGCCCATCTGCGCGGCACGGCGCTCGAGTACCTCGAACAGGTGCTGCCCGACGAAGTCCGCCGCGGCCTCTGGCATGTGCTGGAGGAGCCGGAGAAGCCCAGGGACGCACCCGCGACCGATCGCACGGCCGAAGAACAGATCGAGGACGCGGTGCGCGGACGCCTCTCGATGGAATTCCGGGTCGATCTGTTGCGCGGCGATCCCAAGGGGCCCGAGAAGAAACCGTGACGTATCCTCCGGCTTGCGACCGATGCGATTTGGAACCGGATGCCGTTACCATACGTCGGGAGCAGGACCGGCAACGACTTTTGACGAGGATGCCTTCTGACGCAGCCCACGACCGCCAGAACGCTCATGGCCAGTGCGGCGAAGCGCGCCTCACCGCTGCGGGTGGTCGCGATCTTCGAGGCGGCGAAGGGCCTGGTCGTGCTGCTGGCCGGCACGGGACTCCTGCTGCTGATTGGTCGCGACGTGCAGGCCATGGCCGAGCGGTTTGTCGCGCACCTGCATCTCGATCCCGCCAGTCACTATCCCCGGATCTTCATCGAGAAAGTGGGCGAGGTCTCCGGCCCCAGGTTGCGGCTCTACGCGCTGGGCGCCCTGCTGTATGCGTTGATCCGGATGGCGGAGGCCGTGGGACTCTGGAACGACCTCAAATGGGCCGAATGGCTGGGGCTATCGACCGGAGCGATCTACCTGCCGTTTGAAGTGCGGGCCCTCATCCGGCGCCCCGGCCCCGAGCCGCTGATCGCCATCGTCATCAATCTCATCGTGCTGGTCGTCCTCGCGCACCGGCTGCAATCCCGCGCACGTGCCCGGTGAACGGCTGAATACCGCGCCGCCCACGGCGACGCCCGTTTCCGCCGCGTCCGCCCGCAACATTCTCGTCGTCCTCACCGCCGTCAATCTCTTCAACTACATCGATCGATTTGTCGTCCCGGGACTCGCGCAGAGTCTCAAGGAATCGCCGCTGCAACTGAGCGACGCGCGCCTGGGGCTGCTCGCCACCGGATTTCTGGCGATCTACGCGCTCGTGTCCCCGCTGTTCGGACGCCTGGGCGACACGCGCGCCCGTCCGCGCGCCATTGCCGCCGGCGTTGGCCTCTGGAGCATCGCGACGGTCCTCGGTGGCTTTGCGACGAGCTTTGTGACGCTCCTGGGTGCCCGGGCGCTGGTGGGCGTCGGTGAGGCCGCGTACGGCACCATCGCGCCGAGCGTGCTTGCCGACTGCTTTCCGCTGTCACGCCGCGGCCGCGTCTTCGCGATTTTCTACGCCGCCATTCCGATCGGCGGCGCGCTCGGCTATGTGCTGGCCGGGGTCATGAACGCACACTTTGGCTGGCGCTCGGCATTTTTTGTGGCGGGCATTCCCGGATTGCTGCTGACGGCCCTCGTGCTTCGCCTGCCCGATCCGCCGCGCGGAGCGGCCGATGCAACACCAGTGGCGGCGTCATCGCAGAATGGCTGGCAGCGCTACCGCGACCTCATTGCCAACGCACCGTATGTGATCACCGTGCTTGGCTACGCCGCCTACACCTTTGCCCTGGGCGGACTGGCGTGGTGGATGCCGGCATTCCTGGAGCGGGTCCGTGGTGTGCCACGCGAGCAGGCCAGCGTGCAGATCGGGCTCATTGTGGTCGTGACCGGATTTGTGGGGACGTTTGCGGGCGGATGGCTCGGCGATGTTGTGCTGCGGTACACCAGAAACGCCTACCTCCTGGTCTCCGGCATCGCGACCCTGCTGGCAGCACCCTGTGCGCTTGTCGCGTTGATGGCTACCAGGCCCACTACCTACATGACGGCGCTGGTGGCCGCGGAACTGCTGCTCTTCGTGTCGACCGGGCCGATCAACACCGCGATCATCAACAGTGTCGCGGCCACCGAGCGCGCCACTGCGATGGCGGTGAGCATCCTGCTCATCCATCTGCTGGGCGACGTTCCGTCGCCCTATATCGTGGGATTGCTCTCCGATGCGCGCGTGGCAGCCGGCGGCACGAGCGCCGCCGGCCTGCAACACGCTGTCCTCATTCTCCCCATGGCGATCATCATCAGCGGCGTCATCTGGACCGCCGGTGCGTTCGCCAAAGGACCGATCAGTAGCCGGCCTTGATCCGCTCAGGATGCTGAATCAGGTTTTCCAGGAAGAACTCCATCATCCGCTGATTGTTGACGCCGGAGTGTCCGGCATCGGGCTGCAGCTGCACGTCAAAGCTCTTGCCAGCGCCCTGCAGCGCCTTGATGACCTGCATCATGTTGGTGTTGTGCACGTTGTTGTCTTCGGTGCCGTAGTCCAGCATCAGGCGGCCCGTGAGATTGTTCACGTACTTCATGGCCGAGCCGTCGTCATAGCCGGCGGTGTTTTCCTGCGGAATCCACATGTAGCGCTCGGTGTAGATCGTGTCGTAGTTGCGCCAGTCGGTCGGCGGTGACGACGATGCCGCCACCGTGAAGACGTCCGGGTAGCGCAGAATCGCCATCAGCGAGCTGTACCCACCGTACGACGTGCCGTAGATCCCCACGCGTGTCTTGTCGACATACGGACGATTCCACAACGCCTTGATGCCGAGGGCCATGTCGTCGATCTCGGTCTGGCCGAGTTTGAGATACAGTTCGTCCAGCGCCCGCTTGCCCATCCCCGGCGACGCGCGCGTGTGGAGATTCACCACCAGAAAGCCGTACTCGGTCGTGGCACTCGGAGCGCGGAACGTTTCCGTGGGTGTGTTGCTCCCCGAAGCCGGACCGCCATACACCGGCATCAGAATTGGATACTTCTTCGACGGATCGAAGTTCGAGGGGAACTCGATCGAGCCGTACAGTTCGGTCTTCCCGTCGCCCGCGAGGAACGAGAACATCTCGACCTTCTTGAGGCCGATCGAGTCGAAGCGCGCAAGATCGCTCTTGGCGAGCTCCGCAACGGGCTTGGCCGTGGCAACGTCAATCAGCGTGGACACTGGCGCATGGTCGTGACTCTGCGCGACGTCCACGAAATACTTGCCGTCGGGAGAGATGTTGACCTGGTGGTTGAGCGCGGGATCGGTAAGGCGGCGATCGCCCTTGCCGTCGAGCCCGACCTTGTGCAGCTGCTCCTTCATGAAGTTGTCGCCGTCGCGCCCCATGTACCAGAGCGTGTTGGTCTTCTCATCCACGCGGACGATGCTCGCGTCCTCGAACTGGTTCTGCGTGATCGGATTGATCAGCTTGCCGCTGAGATCGTAGAGGTAGTAGTTCTTGAACCCGTTCCGCTCCGATTCCCAGATGAAACGCTTGTTGTCCGCCAGGTAGCGCATCTGCGGCCGGTTCTCGACCCAGCCGGTGGGCCACTCCTCGTGGATGATCACGCGGACCGCGCCAGTGTTGGGATTGGCCGCGGCAAAGTCGAGAATGTCCTGCTTGCGGTTGGTGCGATTGAACAGCAACTCGTCGCCGTCGGGCGACCACTCGACGTGATACACGTAGTGGCCGACCACATCGTTGGTGAACGGCTTGCCATCGCGCACTTCGACGCGCGTGCTCTTCCTGGTGTTCACATCGTAGACAAAGAGATCCACCATCGGATTGGGGACACCGGGCTTGGGATAGGCTTCGGTGCTCACCGTGGTCTGCAGGCAGGTCTCGTTCTCGGTGATGTAGAAGTCCGGCACCTTGCTCTCGTCAAAGCGGTAGTAGGCGAGCTTGGTGCCCGCCGGATTCCACCACATCGCCGTCGGCTGCGACAGCTCCTCGCCGTAGACCCACGACGCGGTGCCGTATTTGATGCGATCCTTCTCGCTGCCGTCGGTGGTGATCGGCGACTCGTTGCTGCCATCCGCCCCGGTGATGTAGAGGTTCCGGTCGCGGTAGACCGCCTTGTACTTGCCATCGGGCGACGCGGTGACCGCCGCCTGCCGGCCGCGCGTCGAGGTGGACTGCGAGGCGCCGCAAGTCGATGCACCAGCCGCACTGCCGAGCCCGAGCGGATAGGGCTTGCCGTTGCCGCGGCCCGCGCCGCGTCCGCCGCCGGCGGGGATTGTCGCATTCTCAGAGCCGTTCGTCGCAACGACGACGTTCCCGTTCGCCGTGGTCCCCGTGGCTGTCGCCGGAGGCGGAGCACCGCGTCCGCGACCGCCACCGCGCCCACCACCACGTCCGCCGCGGCCTGCGGCTGGCGCGACGACCGAGTCGCTTGGCAACAGTTGCTTCTGCGTGATGTCGTAGTGCCAGCGCTTGTTGTCCCAGGTGTAGTCGAACGCCGTGCCGGTTGCCGACCACTCGATCGGTCCCGGGCCCGCAGGCGCCGCGCCCCCACGTCCGCCGCCGCCACCTCGGCCGCCACCGCCGCCGAGGACGGACCCCGAGACAAAGAGCGGCGTCGCCGCGCCCCCGCGGCCACCGAGCACCGCGCTCATCTTCTGATACTGGTCATACCCGGGGAGGGACTTGAGGCGATCCTGGCCGTGCAACGCCAATGGGGCGGCGAGCAGGGCGAGGGCCGCAAAGCGGACGCCGGTGCTCATGATCGGGTGCTTCATGATGCGATTCTCCTGACGCGAAGGCGCGCAAACCCGCGCGCGAAAAGCGAGCGGCTGCCGGACAACAAAGGGCGGCGGGGGTCTCGGATACTATCCCCCGGCTCCCGGGGTGTAAAGCATCGGCGGACCTGGCTGACGCACCGAGGCTCGACATTCCGCCGTTGTCGGGCGTTCTTTTCCGCCATGCATCCTCGCCCCTCCGTTCTGCGCGCGCTCGCCATGCTTCTGACTGGAACGGCCGCGACCGCCTGCGGCCCGTCCACCGTGCTCCTCACCGGCGATGTCACCACCAACGACGTGGTCGTCGCCCCCCAGATCAGCGGCCAGGTCGCGACACTGCTGGTGGCCGAAGGCGATTCCGTCAAGGCGGGCCAGCCGCTCGCGACACTCTCCTCCGACGAACTCCGCGCCGACTCGCAGTACTACTCGCAGAGCGCCGCAGGCGTCTCATCGCAGGTGGCCACGGCGATCGCGGCACTCCGCTATCAGCAGCAGCAGACCGAGAACCAGGTGCGTCAGGCGGAGGCAGCACTCGCCGCGGCAGAAGCGCAGCGCGTCGCGGCGGCCGCGGACGTGGAAATGAACGATTCCCTGCTGGCGCGCACGCGCACGCTGGCCGCCAAGGGCGTCGAGCCCGCGCAGCAGCTCGACCAGGTGCGGACCGCCACCGACGCGTCGCACGCGCGGCTCAATGCCGCCACGCGCCAGGCCGATGCCTCGCGCGCGCAACTGGCGCTGGCGCAATCCAACGCCGAGCAGAACGCGATGCGCCAGAGCGAGCTTGACGCCAATCAGCACCGCGAGTCCGCGGCCGACGCTCAGCGCGCCGCCGCCGACGTGCGCCTGTCGCGCGCCACGCTTGTGGCGCCGATCGACGGCGTGGTCGATGTACTGGCCGCGCGGCAAGGCGAAGTGCTGAACGCGGGACAGCCGGTGTTGACGCTGATCAACCCCGACGATCTCTGGATTCGCGCCGACGTCGAGGAGACCTACATCGACCGCGTCACCATCGGCGAACACCTCACGGTACGCCTGCCGTCGGGCGACACCATGCCGGGCACGGTCATCTATCGTGGGGTCGACGCGAGCTTTGCCACGCGCCGCGATGTGTCTCGCACCAAGCGCGACATCAAGACGTTCGAGATTCGCGTTCGCGTCGACAATCGCGCGCGCCGCCTGGCCATGGGCATGACGGCCTACGTCATTCTTCCGGTCGGCAAGTAGCGCGCGTGCTTGCCATCGACGTCCGACAGATCGTCAAGAAGTTCGGCGACTTCACCGCCGTCGCCGGCATCTCCTTTGCCGTCGACGAAGGCGAGATCTTCGGCCTTCTCGGCCCCAACGGCGCCGGCAAGTCCACGCTGATCCGCATGCTCACCACGCTGCTGCCACCCACGGCGGGCACGGCGTTGATCCAGGGCTTCGATGTCGCCCAGCAGCCCGACGACGTCCGCAAGGTGATCGGAGTGATTCCGCAGGCGCTCACCAGCGATCTCGAGCTGAGCGTCGCGGAGAACATGCTCTTCTACGCCAAGCTGTATGGCGTGCCCAGGGAAAAGCGTGAGCGCTTGATGACGGAGTTGCTCGAATCGGTCGAGCTGACGCAGTGGAAGGACAATCAGGTCAAGAATCTGTCGGGCGGCATGCGGCGGCGGGTGGAGATCGCGCGCGGCCTGATGCACGAGCCCAACATTCTCTTTCTGGACGAACCGACGACCGGCCTCGATCCGGTGTCGCGCGCGGCAGTCTGGGAGATGCTGCGGCAGATCAAGACCACGCGCAAGCTCACCATTCTCATCACCACGCACTACATGGACGAAGCGGACCGCCTCTGCGACCGCATCGCGATTGTCGATCACGGCGAACTCAAGGCCCTCGACTCGCCACTCAAGCTGAAGGCATCGATTCCCAGCGCCAATGTGCTCGAGGCGGCGTTCGCCACGCTGCCGACAGGATGGCTCGATGTACTCGCCGCCCTGCCAGCGGTGGAGAGCGTGACCGCGCACGACAACATCGTGCGGATCGCGTCGTCCAGCGGCCCGGCCACGACACAGGCCCTGATGGACCGGGCCGCGGCCGAAGGAGTCGCCGTGCAATCGCTCTCGGTGCAGAGTACCACGCTCGACGATGTCTTTGCGCACTATACCGGCCGCGCCTTGCGCGACGCACTGCAGGAAGCGTCGCCAATGGACCGCGGCGTGATGCAGCGACGGTAGCGGGCCACCATGCGACGCATCCTCGCCATTGTCGAACGTGAACTGCGGCGCTTCCGTCGCAGTCCGATGCTCATCTTTGTCTCGCTCGTCTTCCCGCTGGTGCAGCTCGTGGTCCTCGGCTACGCCTTTGGCGGCAATGTCCGCCATCTCAAGGTCGGGCTGGTCGACGAGGATCACGGCGTACCGGCGCTCCGCATTCGTGAGCTCTCGGGTGCGATCGCCGCCAATCAGGAGACGTACTCCCTGGTGGCCTACAGCGACGAGGGGACCGCGGTGAATGATCTGCGCACCGGTCGGCTCAATGGTGTGATCACCATTCCGCCGGGTTTCTCGCGACGCGTGCTCGCCAAAGAGAATCCGCAGGTGGCACTGATCGAAGACAACACCGACAACTTTGTGTCCGCCTCGCTCGGTGCGACGGTGTCGAGCCTGATCGCCGGATTCAACGAGCCCGTCGCCAACTCGGAGCGCGTCAGCGGGCAGGCCTCGTTGCAGGTGGTCGAGGTCTATCCGTACGTGCCCTACATCCAGTATCTGCTGCCCGGCTCGATTGTGATGTCGATCTTCATGATGGTGATGATCGGCGGCGGCATCATTTTCATCGACGACAAGGCGCGCGGGCTGCACGAGGGCTATCTCGTCACACCGATCACCAAGTTCGAGCTGATCGCGGGCTTCAATCTGTCGGGGACGGTCAAGGCGGTCATGAGCGGCATGGTGCTGATGACGATCGGGTCCCTGGTGGCGGGCATTCCCGATCCGCTGTCACCGCTCCGCATGCTGCGGATGCTGGTCGTGATCATCGTCACGGCATTCGCGCTGATCTCGATGATGTTCCTGCTCATGGTTCGGGTGAGCGATCCGCTGCTGCCGCGGGCGATGTTCGGGGTGCTCAACACGCTGCTCTACTTCCCGAGCGGTGCGGTGTATCCCCAGCAGGGCTTTCCCGGCTGGATGCGCGTCATTGCCGTGGCCGACCCGTTCACGTATGCGGTCCACGCGTTCAAGAGCCTGTTGCTCAAGAACACCAACCTCGTGGCGATCGCGCCGGATCTGGCGTTCCTGCTGATCTTCTCGACGGTGGCAATGACCGCGGCGACGCGCCTCTTCCGCCGGACGCTGTAGCGCTCTTGTCATCCCGAGCGCAGCGAAGGATCTCTGGCTTCCCGGTACAACGGAGCTCGAGATCCTTCGCTGCGCTCAGCAACTGTCTGAAAAATCAAGCAGTCGCGGGGCGCCACGGCGTCCCGGCGGACAGCATCGCGTTGAGGATCGTCAGCAGCTTGCGCATGCACGCCACGAGTGCCACCTTCGCGGGCTTGCCGGCCGCCACGAGCCGCGTGTACAGCGCCCGGATCACCGGGTTGCGGCGACTGGCGACTAGCGCGGCCATGTACAGCACCCGGCGCACACTCGCGCGCCCACCCCACACCGCACGCCGTCCG
>DATAVM010000109.1:0-4918 GCA_036267775.1 Gemmatimonadales bacterium | reverse complement strand
CGGACGGCGTGCGGTGTGGGGTGGGCGCGCGAGTGTGCGCCGGGTGCTGTACATGGCCGCGCTAGTCGCCAGTCGCCGCAACCCGGTGATCCGGGCGCTGTACACGCGGCTCGTGGCGGCCGGCAAGCCCGCGAAGGTGGCGCTCGTGGCGTGCATGCGCAAGCTGCTGACGATTCTCAATGCGATGCTGTCTGCCGGGACGCCGTGGCGCCCCGCGACCGCTTGATTTTTCAGACAGTTGCTGAGCGCAGCGAAGGGGTTGCCTGCTCTGGGACGGTTCTTCGACTCCACCGAAGACCGCGCGGCAGCCGAACCGGTCGTCGTGCTGAGCTATGGTTTCTGGCAGCGCCACTTTGGCGGAGACTCGGCAATCATTGGTCGTCAGCTTTCGATCGCCAAGGGATCGGCCACAGTTGTCGGTGTCGCCGCAAGATTTTTTGCCGGCATCGACATTCATCGTGCTGACCTGTACCTGCCGATGGCGGCGGTGACCAGCTCCCTGCTTGATCCCCAAGGGCTCACCAGCGACGTCTGGCTTGGAGTCGTTGCCCGGCTCAAGCCGGATGTCACGCGAGCCACCGCCGCCGCGCAGGCCACCGTCGTTGCGCGCGAGGGCAACTCGACGGCCCGGCACCGGGACTCCACCACAAAGGTGGTGCTCGGACCAATTCAGGAAGCCCGCGGTCCGTTCCTGGCCAGGGACGCGGCAGTGGCAGCGTGGATTGCGGCAGTTGCGACCATCGTGCTGCTGATCGCGTGCGCAAACGTCGCCAATCTTCTGCTCGCACGGAATGCTCAGCGCCGCTACGAACTCGCCGTTCGCGCAAGCCTCGGCGCTGATCGTACTGACTTGATTACGACGCTCCTCATGGAAAGCGCGCTGCTTGCGGCCGGTGGAGGGCTCGCCGGCCTGGCGCTCACGCTTGCAGGCGACGTGATCGTGCGACAATTCCTGTTGCCCGGCATGTCGAGCGATGTCCCGTTGATCAGCGGACACCTCCTACTGGTGGCCAGTGCGATGATACTGCTGACTGGCGCGGGTCTCTTCGTGCGCAGCGTTCGCAACGCGCAGGCGATTGACCTTGGAATGGACGTCGACCGGCTGGTGACCGTCTCGATTGACCTCGCCGCGGCTGGTGTTCGGCAGCGTGAAGCCAACGCGACTTACTCCAGCCTTCTGGACCGCGTGCAGCGCACGCCCGCCGTGCAGTCTGCCGCGATCTCGATGGGCGCACCGTTCACCAACGGAGCGCAGGCAGGTCAGATCAGCGTCGACGGCCCCAATGCCGATCTCAAGAACATCTCGGATGGTCCCTACTTCCGGACGGTCAGTCCCGACTATTTCAGCACGATAGGCGACAGGCTCATCGCCGGCCGGTCCTTTGCCGGCACTGATGTGAAGGGCACCGAAAATGTCGCGATCGTCAGCGCCACGTTTGCCAGGCTGGCATGGCCTGGCCAGGCCGCGATCGGACGCTGCCTTTTTATTGAAGATCCCGCCAAGACCTGCCGCCGGGTGGTCGGCGTCGTCGCCGATGCCAAGTCTTTCGTCCTCACCGAACCAGCGCCCGCCTTCTATTATCTGCCGTTCGCACAGGTGGACAACAACGACATTGACGTGCTGCTCGTGCGCACGCGCGGCGACCCATCGAAGACCATTGGCGCGTTGCGCCACGAGATCCGGGCAGCGGGGAATCTACCGTACGCCACGGTGGAACCCATGATCGACAGGGTCGCGCCGTACCTCCGCTCGTGGCGCCTCGGCGCCGATGCATTCGGCACGCTTGGCTTGCTCGCGCTGTTGATCGCGGCGGTGGGCATCTTCGCCGTGCTGCAGTACACCGTACAGCAGCGGTCGAAGGACATCGGTCTGCGACTGGCCCTGGGCGCGCAAACCGGCGACGTGATCCGGATGATTCTCCGGCAATCGCTCAAGGCCGTTTCGGTCGGGCTGGCCCTGGGTGTGCTGGGCTCGCTGGCGCTGGGCCATTCGATCCGGTCGCTCCTCTATGGCGTTGCGTCGGACGATCCGCGCGTCCTCACTGTCACGGCAGTCGTCCTCCTCGCCACAGCACTCGCGGCGTCGTATCTCCCGGCCCGCCGGGCGTCCCGGATATCTCCTCTGGCCGCCCTGCAATCGGAGTGAGCCCCTAGCGCGATTTCCAGTTGACGCGTATTTGACTCTGGGCGGGTAGCTTGGCCGCCAATCCCCCTGGAGCAATGCGCATGGTCCCGTTCCGGCTCACCTGCCTCGGCCCGCCCGAACTGCACGGGCCCGATGGCGATCCGATCCGCTTCCGCACCCGCAAGCACTTTGCGCTGCTCATTTATCTCGCGGTCGAGCCGTCTGTGCCGCACCGGCGCGACCGCCTCGCCACGTTGCTCTGGGGCGGCGCGGACGTGGAAGAGGCTCGCCATTCCCTGGCCACCGGCCTCTCGCTGCTGCGCGGGCGCGTCGGCCCCGACGCGTTCGAAGCCACGCGCGACACTGTCCGCCTGCTGCCCGGCCGGGTCGTGAGCGACCTGACACTCCTCGAGCACGACGACCCCGCCGACGCCGGTGCCGCGACCTACGGGCCATTTCTGGAAGAGTTCGAGGTGGCTGACGCCGCCGACTTTCAGCAATGGAAGGACGCGCAGCATGCACGACTCGTCCCGCGCCTGCACGAAGCGCTTGCGCGCCGCATCGAGCATGCTCGCCGTCACGGCGATTCCCGGCGGATGGAAGCGATCGCGCAGCGCCTGGAGCGCGTTGACGACCTGAGCGAAGAAGCGGCGCGCGCCACCGTCGAGGCGCGTGCGATGGCCGGCGATCGGATCGGCGGGCTCAGAGTCTTTGATCGCTGGCGTGCGCGGCTCGCCGACCAGCTGGGGGCGACGCCCTCGCCCCTGCTCGACCGCATGGCTGAGCGGCTGCGGCGGAACGCGTGGGAGCGGCCGTCGCCAGTGCTCGTGGCACCGGTTCCCACCGCGCACTGGAAGGAGCGGATCTTCGTCGGCCGCGCGGCCGAGTTCGAGGCGTGCTATCGCGCGTGGGAGCGCGTCAAGGCGAATGACCCGCGGCATGTGCTGGTGCGTGGCGACAGCGGCATCGGCAAGACGACGCTCGTCGATCGCTTTGTGACCGCGGCAGCTCTCGAAGGCGCCAGCGTTGCGCGCGTGCAGTGCTACGAACTCGAACGTGAGCTGCCGTTCGGCATGATCGGCGGGCTCGTCGCGCATCTCCTCGATCTGCCGGGATCGAGTGCGACGCCTCCCGCGCAGCTCGCGGAGCTTGGTCGGCTCGTGCCCAAGGTAGGGCGTCGCTACCCGGCATTGCCGGCGCCGCTGCCGAGCACGGGCGAGAGTGCCCGCATTCTGTTTACGGAAGCGGTGATGGCATTGGTGGCGGCGCTCGCCGAGGAGCAACCGGTGGTGCTGGTCGTCGACGACATGCATCTGGCGGATGTCACGAGCCTGGCGGTGTTGCACCTGATGTTGCGGCGCATGGAGAATCTGCCGTTCATGGTGCTGCTCACCTCGTCGAGCGGCCTCGGCGCCGCGGTACCTGGCGCGCAGCGCTTCATTGATCCGGCAGGTCCCGCGGCGCTCTCCGTGCTCCGCGTGGGGCCGTTGGCGGAGAGCGAAGCGGTGGAACTGCTGGACGGGCAGCTGGCGCATGGCACCGATCCCGGCCCCACGATTCGTCGCGCCATCGTGGCGGGCGCGCGTGGCAATCCGATGGTGCTGGAGCTGTTGATCGACGATTGGCGCCGCCGCGGCGATCAATGTCTTGCCCTCTCCCTCGGCGCCATGACGACGAGCGCTGAGCCGCCCCCGCGGGAGGCGTTCAGGCGCCTGGTGGATGGCACGCTCGCAGCACTGGATCCGGAGACGCGCGCGGTGGCCGAGCTCGCGGCGATTCTGGGGCGGCGCCTCAACGATCTGGCCATGTACACGCTGGTCGATCTCCCGGTGGCGCGCACGATGCGCGCGATGACCACACTGGCGGCACAGCGCGTCTTTCGCGACGCCGGCAATCAGCTGGAGTTTGCCAACGAGTTTGTGCGCGGCCAGTGCTACGTGGCCATGGCGGCACCGCTCCGGCGGATGTTGCACGGCTTGGTGGCCGATCGCCTGCTCGCGCAGGATGGCGCGGCCGAGCCGATTCCCGGGCTCGAGACCGCCTGGCACCTGGTGCGCGCTGGGCGGCTGCCGGAGGCAGTGCCATATCTGCTCGCCGGCGGGCGCGAGTCGATTCGCCGCGGCGCGCCGCACGAGGCGGATCTGGCGCTGTCCACCGGACTTCCCGCGCTCACTGGCGAAGCGCGTCGCACGGCCATTCTTCTGCTGGCCGAGGCGATGCAGGAGCTGGGGCGATGGGCGGATTCGCTGCGGTTGCTGGACAATGCGCGAGAACCGTTTTCGGCGTCCGAGGAGTGCTGCCGGGATGTGTTCCGGATTATTGCGCGGCGGTGGTTGGGGTATATGAACGCCGCCGCGATGGGTGACGCAGCGGGCCAGTTGTATGGGATCGCGGTTAGCGATGCCGACGTCGAGGTTCGGGTCAAAGCCCTTTCCGCGATGTCTGCGCTGCTGACGCAGACGCGCGACTCCTATCACCTCAGTCGGCTCGAATCCGCGATTGGCGTCGTTAGTCGCGTCGGAATGGATGACTATCAACGACTGCACCTGCTGCTCGCAACAGCTTGGCACAGCTATCAGGTCCGTAATACCGCAAACGCGCAGAGGATCATCGCCGAGGCGGTGCAATTGATCGACTCGACTGGCGCCGCAAGCTCCGTAGCGGTCCGCATTCTGATCGGCTCAGGAGCTCTGCAATCCGTGCGTGGGGACTATCAATCGGCGATTGAACCGCTCAGCCGAGCGCTACGGATGGCGACCAAACTCGACAACCCGTTGCATATCGCTGCGGCCG